>NZ_JAUSME010000017.1 GCF_030645555.1 Herminiimonas sp. | reverse complement strand
GCTACCAGTTCATGAAATGGGGCATGCAGGCATTCGATACCTTCGGCGTCGTGCCGCCGGGCTTCGGCATCGTGCATCAAGTCAACCTGGAATACCTGGCGCGCGGCGTACACAAGCGTAACGATGGCGGCAAAACCGATGTCTATTATCCAGACACGCTGGTCGGCACCGATTCGCACACGACGATGATCAACGGCATCGGCGTGGTGGGCTGGGGCGTGGGCGGCATCGAGGCGGAAGCCGGCATGCTGGGCCAACCGGTCTATTTCCTGACGCCTGACGTGGTCGGCGTCAACCTGACCGGTCAGTTGCGCGAAGGCGTGACCGCAACCGATCTGGTATTGACGATCACGGAATTGCTGCGCAAGGAAAAAGTCGTCGGCAAGTTCGTCGAATTCTTTGGCGAAGGCACTGCCACGCTGTCGCTGACAGATCGCGCAACGATCGCCAACATGGCACCGGAATACGGCGCCACGATGGGCTTCTTCCCGGTCGACGATGCCACCATCGATTACTTCAAGGGCACCGGTCGCACCAAGGCTGAGATCGATGCATTTGCAAGCTATTTCAAGGCGCAGAACCTGTACGGCATTCCAAAGTCGGGCGAGATCGATTACACGCACGTAGTCGCGCTGGACCTCGGCTCCGTCGCACCTTCCCTCGCCGGCCCCAAGCGTCCGCAGGATCGCATCGAAATCGGCCACGTCAAACAGAACTTCGCAGACCTGTTTGCCAAACCGACGTCGGAAAACGGCTTCAACAAAAAGGCTGAAGATCTGGATGCGACTTACGTCAACAGCGACGGCGTCAAGGTCAAGAATGGCGACGTGCTGATTGCTGCAATTACTTCGTGCACCAATACCTCGAACCCGAGCGTGCTGCTGACCGCCGGTTTGCTGGCCAAGAAAGCCGTTGAAGCGGGCCTGAAAGTATCACCGCACATCAAGACCTCGCTGGCCCCCGGCTCGCGCGTCGTCACCGAATACCTGACAGCGGCCGGCTTGCTGCCCTACCTGGAAAAACTCGGCTTTGGCGTGACCGCTTACGGTTGCACCACCTGCATCGGCAATGCGGGCGACCTGACGCCGGCCATGAATGAAGCGATCGTGCAGAACGACATCGTGGCCTCAGCCGTCCTGTCCGGCAACCGCAACTTCGAGGCCCGGATACATCCAAACATCCGCTCCAACTTCCTCGCCTCGCCACCGCTGGTCGTCGCCTATGCGATCGCCGGCAACATGACGCGCGACTTGATGACGGAACCGGTAGGCCGCGGCAAAGGCGCCGATGGCAAGATGCGCGACGTCTATCTGGGCGATATCTGGCCGACCAGCCAGGAAGTGGCCAAGCTGATGAAGTTTGCGATGAATGCAAAAACATTCAAGGACAATTACGCGCAAGTCAAAACCGCACCGGGCAAACTGTGGGAAGGCATCAAGGGCGTGGCCGAAGGCCAGGTCTACGACTGGCCGGACTCGACCTACATTGCGGAGCCGCCATTCTTCAACGACTTCACGATGGAACCGAAGGCCGCTGCCACCGGCATCACCGCCGCACGTGCGCTGGGCGTGTTCGGCGACTCGATCACGACCGATCACATTTCACCTGCCGGCTCGATCAAGGACAGCAGCCCGGCCGGTAAATGGCTGACAGCAAACGGCGTCATGAAAGCCGACTTCAACTCCTACGGTTCGCGTCGCGGCAATCATGAAATCATGATGCGCGGCACCTTCGCCAACGTGCGCATCAAGAATCTGATGATCCCGATCAAACCGGATGGCTCGCGCGTCGAAGGCGGCATTACGCGCTTCCAGCCTACCGACGAAGAAATGTCGATTAACGATGCAGCGATGCGTTACGTCGCCGCAGGTACGCCAACGAGGATTTTCGCCGGCGAAGAATACGGCACCGGCTCTTCACGCGACTGGGCTGCAAAAGGCACGCAACTGCTGGGCGTCAAGGCTGTAATCGCACGTTCGTACGAGCGCATCCATCGCTCCAACCTGGTTGGCATGGGCGTACTGCCTTTGCAATTCCTCGGCGACGACAGCGTGACCACGCTGGGCATCACAGGCGCAGAAACCTTCGACCTCAAAGGCCTCGAAGGCAATCTGCGTCCGCAGCAGGAAGTCACGCTGGTGATCCACCGGGCCAATGGCCTGTCGCAGGACGTCAAGGTGCTGTTGCGCATTGATACGCCTATCGAAGTCGACTATTACAAACACGGCGGGATCCTGCCATTTGTACTACGCCAATTGCTGGCTGCCTGATGTAGTCCGTGCAGCTCCAGCCGGAGCGCACGGATACAGATGCATCTTGCGCAAGACAAAAAACCGCATGTTCAAACATGCGGTTTTTTTATGCCTCTTTCAGTCATCGCAACAGACCAGCATCAGGCTAACGCAGTGAGTGTGTTTAGCGACAAAGCTGCATCCAGACCCTTGATGTCTGCTTAATCCACTACAATACAAGCCTACGCCTTCCTATACTCTGATTCCTTCATGCGTCGTCCATCCAAAAACACACCCCACAAGCTGTCAGCCGACAGCCAGCGATTGGCGACGCTCGCCCAGGCCATCATTCAAGCCGCCAGTCGCCTGGAAGAACGCAATTGGGAACATCAGCTGGATGTCTTGCTGCGCAAGCTGCTCAAGAACAATCATCAGGATGTCATCGATGCGGCACTCGATCATTTGTTCAAGCTGGAATCGGCCGCTTACGATGCCTTGATGGAATGCACGGAAGCGGCCAGCGAATCATGCCAGATCGAACAGGATGGCGCGACTTGCGATGCACTCCTGATCGCGATGCCCATCCTTGCATGGACGCGTTTTTCGATCGCCTCCGGCCCGATTCCGGCCGACATGGTGATGACGCTATCGGCCCACTTGCACGCGCACGTACTGGCAGCCGAGGCAAAAATGGCGATGGCGCCTAACCTGTTTTCGATCGACCAGTTACCGCGCAATCATGCAGAAACCTACGCGCTGACACAGCGCCTGGCGCAGGCTGCATTGAAAGGCAGCCCATTGAAGCAGGCGACGCAGCAAGCTGAAACGGCGCCCTTCCTGGCCGACACGCGTTATCTGCTGGCCGTCGTGACTGCGGCTGCAGGCGAGCCGATGTTCCGCTGGCAGGCAAGCGCCAATCTGGCCGAACGCGATGAAGCCCTGTCGCAATGGAATGCACAGGTCATGCCTAACATCACCCGCCTGTTGCCGGGCTGCGGCATAGAACTGCTGCTACCCGAAGCCTACTTCGTTGCCTGCCGCGAAGGCGACAAGCAAATTCGCCCGGCATCGATACGCGCCGCCGTGCATTATTTGACCTACACCCTGAATGTAGAGGCGGAAGCCTTGCAAGCGATCATAGGCAGCTTTGGTGAAGAATCGGCAGATGGCCGCGTCGACGAATACCGCGTCAGCTTTGCACTGGCAGACAATCTTGATGTTATTTACGGCATCGTATGGCCGCTCTACGGCCAGGAAGATGATGAAGAACTGCAGTACCGCAGCGTCGAAGTGCCTATGGATACGCTCATCTCTGCCGATGTGGCACGCAAATCACCGATAGAAGAAATCCTGGCATTGCTGGAAGAATGCGGTGTCACCAAGGTGAAGCGCCATGCCGAATTATTTGCGCTGGAGTCTTGCGAAGATTGCGGCGCACCGCTGTTCCCGGATATGGATGCCGAACTGACACATGCGGAAATGCCGGAAGATGCACCGGCAGGCGCTACCCATCTGCACTAAATCTGATGATCTATCCTGCGCATCAGTTTCGATGCACGGGATTACCAGGCAGTATAGGGATGGCGCAATAAACTGGCATTGAAATAGCGCGCATCGGCCGTGACTTCTTCGCCTATCCAGTCAGGTTTCGAGAATGGCTGGCCTTCGCTTTCCAGCTCGATCTCGGCCACCACCAGGCCGAGGTTGTCGCCAAAGAATTCATCGACTTCCCACACCATCCCGTCGTAGGTAATGCGCGTGCGCGTCTTTTCTATCAGTGGACGCTCGCACAAGCCATTCAACAGTTCATCCGCTTCAGCGACTGGAATCGCATATTCCCACTCGCCGCGCGTGATGCCGCTAGTGCGCCCCTTGATCGTCAGCGTGGCAGCGTCATCCTCTATGCGCACCCGCACTATCCGGTCCGGATGCGAAGACAGATATCCCTGTCGTATCGCGCTGCCCTGCCCCAGCGTTTTCCATGCTGTGCCGCGCACCAGGAATTTGCGTTCGATCTCGACACTCATCGCACAGCGCCCTCTACGTTATGCAGAATAGGTCGCAAAATATCCCGGCCGAGTTGCGCGCTGCGGGCGCCGTTCCAGCCGCCCCTGGGATCGGGGCTGCGCGCATTGTCCTTGAAGGGCATTTCCAGCGTCAGCGACACGCATTTGTATGTATGGCCTATGTATTTGGATGCCAGTGCCAGCATCTCTGCGCGATATTTTCCTGCGCTGTAACCGAACTCAGTCTGAAAATCTTCGCTGGCACGCATGAATTGGGCGATGAATGCGTGCTGCTCGTCAGCCTGCTGTTGCGTAAAGCCTTGCAGCATTTCACTGCCGGCGACAAACACATATGGCAAGGCTTCATCGCCGTGGATATCGAGAAACAGGTCGCAGCCGGTTTCATGTATCTTGTTCTTGACGTGCCATACCTCG
>NZ_JAUSME010000014.1 GCF_030645555.1 Herminiimonas sp. | reverse complement strand
TGCTGGTCGATGCGCTGGGGCTGGACGTGGCGGATATAGAAGCGTTCCGTGTCGAGTGCTTCGATATCAGCCATACGCAGGGTGAGGCAACGCAGGCATCGTGCGTGGTGTTCCATCACCACGCGATGCAGAACGGCGAGTATCGCCGCTACAACATCAACGACATCACGCCCGGCGACGATTACGCCGCGATGCGCCAGGTACTGATGCGCCGCTATGAGAAGGTTGCCAATGGCGAGGGCGTAATGCCCGACGTTGTGTTGATCGATGGCGGCAAGGGCCAGGTTGAAATGGCGCGCCAGGTGTTCGTCGAGCTGGGGCTGGATATCAGCCTGATTGTTGGCGTGTCCAAAGGCGAGGGCCGCAAGGTCGGGCTGGAAACGCTGGTCTTCGTCGATGGCCGTGCGGCACAGGAGCTCGGCAAGGAATCCGGCGCCCTGATGCTGATTGCGCAAATCCGCGACGAGGCGCATCGCTTCGCCATTACCGGCATGCGCGCCAAGCGGGCCAAGGCCCGCCAGACCTCGCGCCTGGAAGAGATAGAGGGCATAGGCGCCAAGCGCCGGCAGAAATTGCTGGCGCGCTTTGGCGGCTTGCGCGGCGTGGTGGACGCCAGTGTCGACGATTTATCGACGGTCGAAGGCATTTCACGGCAATTGGCAGAAGACATTTACAAGCAATTGCATTAGATTACGGGTGCACATGCAAAGCGTGCATTGTGCACATTCATGAAAATGTAAAGTTTGATATGCCCATCAATATCCCTATTCTTCTCACCTGGCTGCGCGTCGCGTTGATTCCACTGATGGTCGGCGTGCTGTATCTGCCCGATTCATGGCTGGGTCCGTTCGACAAGAGCCTGGCTTCCACCCTGATTTTCATCGTGGCTGCATTGACCGACTGGGTAGATGGCTTCCTGGCGCGTCGCTGGAACCAGACCTCGGCTTTTGGCGCATTCCTCGATCCGGTCGCCGACAAATTGATGGTCGCCGGCGCCTTGCTGGTATTGATCGAATTCGGTCGCGTGAATGCCGTCATCGCCTTCATCATCATAGGACGTGAAATCACGATTTCCGCCTTGCGTGAATGGATGGCGCAGATTGGCGCATCCAAATCGGTGGCGGTCAGTTCTTTAGGCAAGATCAAGACGATAGCGCAAATGGTGGCGATCCCTATGCTGCTGTATTACGAAGATTTCTTTGGTATCGATACGCGCATCTGGGGCCAATGGCTCTTGCTGGTCGCAGCGGTGCTGACAGTGTGGTCCATGTTTTATTATCTGCGCAAGGCGTGGCCCTTGATCAAGGAAAGCGCAGGACATTTGCTGTAGTTTGGTGCCGGGAGTGCTTGACAAGCAAAGTCATTCCTCTATAATGTGCACCTGTCGATGCGGGAGTAGCTCAGTTGGTAGAGCGCAACCTTGCCAAGGTTGAGGTCGAGAGTTCGAGACTCTTCTCCCGCTCCATATTTCTAAAGGGGAGCTGATAAAGCTTCCTTTTTTATTGATGGATTTTCGATAGAAATCATTCAACAGGTTTTCAGGCAGTTGTTGTAAA
>NZ_JAUSME010000010.1 GCF_030645555.1 Herminiimonas sp. | reverse complement strand
GGACACGCCAACGATCAGGCTGATATCCAGCCCCAGCTCGACGAACACCTGGCGCGCCATTTCAACCTGGCCCTTGCCGCCATCGATCAACGCGACGTCGGGCATTACGCCCTCGCCATTGGCAACCTTCTCGTAGCGGCGCATCAGTACCTGGCGCATCGCGGCGTAATCGTCGCCGGGCGTGATGTCATTGATGTTGTAGCGGCGATACTCGCCATTCTGCATCGCGTGGTGATGAAACACCACGCACGACGCCTGCGTGGCCTCGCCTTGCGTATGGCTGATATCGAAGCACTCGACACGGAACGCTTCTATATCCGCCACGTCCAGCCCCAGCGCATCGACCAGCATGCGGGTGCGTGTCTGTTGCGAGCCCTGCTCGGACAATAGCCTCGCGAGTGAAATCTCGGCGCCCTTCTGCGCCATCTCAAGCCACTGGCGGCGCGGCCCCTGTGGCTGGAAAGTCAGGTTGATGCGATGTCCGCATTGTTCCATCAGCGCCAGCATCAGTTCAGGTTCGTCAAATTCGGTGTTCAGTATCAGCGTGCCCGGAATGAACTTGTCTATGTAATGCTGCGCGAGAAACGCCTTCATCACTTCCACCGCCAGCGAATCTTCTGCATTGCTCAATGCATTATCGACATGCGTAGGGAAATAGGCGCGATCGCCCAGATGGCGGCCGCCGCGCACCATCGCCAGGTTGACGCAGGCGCGACCGCCCTGCACGATCACCGCAATGATATCGATATCGGCATCGCCGCCGGTTTCCATGCTTTGCTGGTGCAGGACGCGCGACAAGGCATTGATCTGGTTGCGCACCAGCGCGGCTTGCTCGAACTTCAACTCCTCCGCATACGTCAGCATCTTGGCCTGCAATGCTTCCAGCACTTCAGTCTGGCGCCCGCGCAGAAATTTCGCTGCATTGTCGACATCAAGTGCATAGTCTTCGCGGCTGATGTAGTTGACGCACGGTGCGCTGCAGCGGTGAATCTGATGCAGCAGGCAGGGCCGCGTGCGATTGGCGAATACAGAATCTTCGCAGGTGCGCAGCAGGAATACCTTTTGCAAAATCTGCATCGATTCCTTGACTGCCCAACCACTGGGAAAAGGACCGAAGTACTGATTTTTTTTATCGACCGCGCCACGGTAATACGCCATGCGCGGGAATTCCTGGCCGGTGATCTTCAGGTAGGGATAGGATTTATCGTCACGAAACAGGATGTTGTAACGCGGCTGCAGCGTCTTGATCAGATTGTTTTCAAGCAGCAGCGCCTCGGCTTCGCTGCGCGTGACCGTCGTCTCCAGACGCGCGATGCGCTCGACCATCAGCGCCGTGCGCGGACTGGCGAGATTCTTCAGGAAATAGCTGGAGACGCGCTTCTTCAGGTCGCGCGCCTTGCCGACATACAGCAGATTATTCTCGGCATCGAAATAACGATACACACCGGGCAGGTGCGGCAGCTTGGCTACCGTTTCCAGCACGATGGCGCGCGCATCTGGCGGCTCAATTTCAGACATGATGCACAGCCCTGCTCATTATCGAAAATCGAAAAATGACATCAAGCCGCAGCCAGTGCCAGCGCAACTTTCTTCGCTGCGATATAGCGCGCTTCCTGTTGCAGCGCATCCCATGCAAGGGCCGGCGCTTGCGGCGTCAATCCAGCGATGCGTGCGGCCGATTGCGCCATCGCCTTGCCATCCTTGATCTTCAAGCCAGCCAGCAATTGATCCGCCTTGTCCGGCGCATTGCAGATCAAGACCATGTCGCAACCGGCTGCTAGCGCAGCATGCGCGCCATCGACGACATTGCCGGCCACACTGGCACCTTCCATACTCAAGTCATCGCTGAAGATGATGCCGTCAAAACCAAAATCCTTGCGCAACATCGTCAGCCACTTGCGTGAAAATCCTGCCGGATGCTTGTCCACTTTCGGATAGATCACATGTGCCGGCATCACCCCGGCCAGGCTCAAGCCCAGCCAGTCGTAAGGTGCGGCATCTTCCGCTAGTATCTGTTTCAGTTCACGTTCATCGACTGGAATTTCCAGGTGTGAATCCGCCTTCACAAAACCGTGTCCTGGGAAATGCTTGCCGCAGTTAAGCATGCCCGCCAGCATCAAGCCGTGATTCAAACTCTTGGCCAGCAAGGTCACGACGCGTGCATCACGATGAAAGGCGCGGTCGCCGATCACACCTGATTCGCCGTAATCAAGATCGAGCACAGGCGTGAACGACAGATCGACGCCGCAGGCACGCAACTCCGCCGCCAGCACATAACCGACATCGGTTGCCGCCTTGGTCGCCGCCAGCACATCTTTATCCCACAAGGCGCCCAGTTTGCGCATCGCCGGCAAGTGCGTGAAGCCATCTGTCTTGAAGCGTTGCACACGACCGCCTTCATGATCGACTGCAATCACGATGCCGGGACGTGCCGCATGGATAGCCGCCGTCAACGCAGTCAATTGCGCCCTGTCCTTGTAGTTGCGCGCAAACAGAATCACGCCACCGGTCAATGGATGCTGTATGCGCCGGATGTCGTCTGCAGTCAGACTGGTGCCAACCACGTCCAGCATGATGGGACCAAAAGCGGAACCGGAATTTGCTGCCGAATTTGAAGCTGCTGCTGCGTTCATTTTTTCTCCACAATCACAAAAGCGACCGCATAGTCGACTTCATCGGTAAGCGTAACCTGTGCGGTCAATCCATTCATTTCCATAAATTCTGCCAGCTTGCCGCTGGTGACCACGATAGGCTTACCGCTGGGGGCATTCAGTATCTGCGCGGCACGCCAGGTCATCGGCATGTGTATGCCGAGTCCGATCGCTTTCGAAAACGCTTCCTTGGCGGCAAAGCGCGTCGCCAGAAAACGCAAGCCGCGCGCAGCCACCTTGGCCTTGCGGCTGTGGTATTTCTGCAGCTCTTCCACGCCCAGCACGCGTTCGGCGAAACGGTCGCCATGCCGGCCGAGCGCAGCCTCTATGCGATCTATCTTGATGATATCGGTGCCTATGCCGTAAATCATTTGTGCAATCCTCCGATTCGCGCGGCTATCATGATCGCCTTCATTTCGCGTACGGCATTTTGCCAGCCGACGAACACCGCGTGGGCGACGATCGCGTGACCGATATTGAGCTCGCCGATATCCTGTATCGCTGCGATCGCCTGCACATTCGTGTAATGCAAGCCGTGGCCGGCATTGACTTTCAAGCCCCGCTTGACGCCCTCCACCACGGCACGCTCGATGCGCTGCAGTTCGGCTTGCTGCTGCGTGGCATCGTGCGCATCGGCATAGCGGCCGGTATGCAATTCGATTACCGGTGCGCCGGCTTCGGCTGCAGCCTGGATTTGCGCCGCGTCGGCATCGATGAACAGGCTCACGCGTATGCCCTCCGCCTGCAACTGCC
>NZ_JAUSME010000004.1 GCF_030645555.1 Herminiimonas sp. | reverse complement strand
GCGCTGGTCGGTTTCGCCTGCGCGCATGACGATCAAGAATCATTTGCCCTGGCCTTTGCGAGTGATTGTCATTGCGATCGTGCTGGGTTTGAGTGGCGCCATAGCCATGTGGGCGTATGACCTGGGCCGTAGTTTTACCGGCTTCAAGTCGGGCACATCGGCAGTGCAACTCGAAGAGATGCAGGAGCAGGTGAGGCAGGTCAGTGCGGAGCGAGACCGGTTCCAGACGACTGTCAATGCGGCAGAGAGTCAGTTGAATATAGAACGATCGCTGCAGGTGCAATTAGGCAAGCAAATCAAGGTGCTGGAGTCGGAAAACAGCAAGCTCAAGGATGACCTGGCTTTTTTTGAAAGCCTGCTGCCTACCGATACCGGTGCGCAGGGTATTACCATCCGTCGCCTGAAGGTGGAAATGGTAGAACCTACCCAGTTGCGTTACAGGTTGTTGTTAATGCAAGGCGGCAAAGTCGCTCGCGATTTCATGGGAAATTATCAACTTATTGTGACCCTCATGCAGGGCGGCAAAAGTGCTATGATGACCTTCCCCAGGCCGGAAGCAAGCGAGTCATTCAAGCTTTCGTTCAAGCATTATCAGCGTGTCGAAGGTGTGCTTGCTGTGCCAGAAGGCGCGATAGTAAAGTCAGTCCAGATCAAGATTCTTGAAAAAGGCGCGCTACGTGCGCAGCAGTCCGCAAATTTGTAAAGGAGTGTCATCATGTTTGGCCGTAAAACCAAAAGTACGATTGATAGCCTGATAGGTGCTGCGACGAATATTGCCGGCAATGTGCATTTCAAGGGTGGCTTGCGCATCGATGGCTGCGTGAAAGGTGATGTGATTGCCGATGAAGATGAGACCAGCATGCTGGTGATTTCGGAACATGCCAGGGTGGAGGGTGAGGTACGTGTAGCCCATTTGCTCGTCAATGGCGAAATCATCGGGCCGGTATTTTCATCGGAATTGCTTGAATTGCAGCCCAAAGCCCGCATAACTGGTGATGTGCATTACAAAGCCCTGGAAATGCATGGCGGCGCTGTGGTATCGGGCAAGTTGACGCACGATACAGTGGACGAGCCGATTTTGAAGCTGGCCGTGCCCATACTTGCGGCGCACAATACGTAAAGTCCGGCACAGGTCTATAATGAACTACCGTTTTCCAGCAGGAGTATGAAATGAATGCAATCGCCGAAATGCCCGCCCCTATCGTCTTCAGTGACAGCGCTGCGATGAAGGTCGCACAATTGATAGAAGAAGAAGGCAATCCAGATTTGAAATTGCGCGTGTTCGTGCAGGGTGGCGGCTGTTCCGGCTTCCAGTACGGCTTCACGTTCGATGAAATCGTCAACGAAGACGACACCACGATGACCAAGAATGGCGTGCAACTGTTGATCGATTCGATGAGCTACCAGTATCTGGTGGGCGCCGAAATCGATTACAAGGATGATCTGGAAGGCGCGCAATTCGTCATCAAGAATCCGAATGCCACCACTACTTGCGGCTGCGGTTCATCCTTCTCCTGATATCGTTTCAGTCTTGGGCCTGAAATAAAAAAGCGCAGAAAATTCTGCGCTTTTTTGTTGGCTGCGACTATCGGATAAAACTCAGGCCGGATACAGCGCGCCCAGAATTCTCGGCCCCGCAGCGCCGGTGACCGATGGCAAATTGCCCGGCTGACGGATGTGGAAGCGTTGTGCCAGCCATGCAAATGCCAATGCTTCCACGTGATTCGGCGCCACGCCCAGCGCGGCTGTTGATTCGACGGTGACGGACGGGTTGTGCAGCCGCAGCGCAAACTGGATCAGCGTCATCAAATAAGTATTGTAAGCACCGCCGCCGCATACATACACAGCCTGGGTTTCCGGCGCGTGCATATTGATGGCATCGCTCAGCGTGGTCGCAGTGAAGACGGCGAGCGTGGCTTGCACGTCGGCGCTAGCCAAATCCGGGAAATCCGTCAGTTTTTGCGCCAGCCAGGCTGGATGGAACAGGTCGCGGCCGGTACTTTTGGGTGGCGGCGCGGCAAAAAATGCTTCATTGCGCAATTCCTTCAATAGCGCAGTACTCACCTTGCCGGTCTTGGCCCATGCGCCATCGGCATCATAGGCCTGCCCATTGTGTTGCGTTATCCAGGCATCCATCAATACATTGCCGGGCCCGGTATCGAAGCCGGTCACCGGCGCGTCCGCGTGATGCGAGAGCACGCTGATATTGCAGATGCCGCCTATATTGACGACCACACGGTTTTCATTCGGATGGCTGAAAAGCGCACGATGGAAGGCGGGCACCAGCGGTGCGCCCTGGCCGCCGGCTGCGACATCCCTGCTGCGGAAATCCGCCACCACGTCTATGCCTGTCAATTCAGCCAGCAATGCCGGGTTATTGGTTTGCCGCGTGTAACCAGCTTCAGGTTGGTGCCGTATGGTTTGCCCATGCACACCGATGGCCGTGACATCGAAAGGTGCCAGATGGGCTTCTTGCAAAAGCGCGGCGACACACTCTGCATAATGTTCGACCAGCAGGTTTGCTGCGAGCGCTTCGCGATGAATTTCATCGTGGCCCGCAGTTTGCAATGCCATCAATTCCACCCGCAAGCTGGCCGGGAACGCGATATACGCTGCCGCCAGAGTTTGGGTAGGCAAACCGTCGTGGGAAAAGGAGGCAAGGATGCCGTCGACACCATCGAGACTGGTGCCGGACATCAAGCCGATGAAAAGCGGGGTAGCGGGAGTGGGCATAAAAAAACCGTTCGTCTAAGTAAGGTGATTCTAAATCACTCTCCCCGTAAGGAACGGTTTTTGATGCCCGATCAAGCAAAGGCAGTGTGTATCTTTGCGACGCTTATTTTGCAGCCAGGCGGATATTCCTGTTTTCGGGCATCAGCAACGCAAAGCGATGCGACATCTCGCTGGCAACGCTGCGGAAGCGCTGCATTTGCGCCGCAGCCAAAGGTTGCGCATTCGGGATATCGACCGACATCGGGTCGCGTGCCTGGTTATTAACCCGGAACTCATAGTGCAAATGCGGTCCGGTCGACCAGCCGGTCGTGCCGACGTAGCCTATCACCTGGCCCTGGCTGACCTTGGCGCCCTTGCGCAGATTGGTGGCAAAGCGACTCATGTGCGCATACGCGGTTGAATAATTCGACCAGTGCTTGATCACAACCACGTTGCCGTAGCCCCCTTGTTTACCCGCAAAATCGATGATGCCGTCACCGGAGGCACGAATCGGGGTGCCGGTTGCTGCGGCGAAATCGACGCCCTTGTGCGCTTTCCATAAACCTGAAATCGGATGCTTGCGCAGCGAAAATCCGGAAGAGACGCGGGAGAACTCAAGCGGCGATTTCAGGAAAGCCTTTTTTAGCGATTTGCCGTCGAAGCCGTAATAGCCACCGCTTTGCGGGCTACCCGGTTCTTCAAACCAGACCGATTGGTAAGTGGCCGGGCCATTCGCGAATTCACCTGCCAGCACGCGGCCGGCGTGCACGTATTCGCCATTTTGCCAAAAGGTTTCATAGACGACATTGAAGCGGTCGCCGCGGCGCAGGTCGGAACCGAAGTCTATGTTGGTGGAAAACATGTCGACGATTTGCGATGCGATATTGTCGGGGATTTGTGCGGCGTCGGTCGCGGCAAACAACGAGGAACGGATGGTGCCGGAGCGCATCTCTATGCGTTTTTCCATCGCTACCGGCGCTTCCACGGCCTTGAACTGCTTGCCTTCACGCGTGATCACGATATTTTTGAAGGCTTCATTGCGGCCGCTTGAAACGGTGCTACTGAGCCAGTTCAGTTCGCCATCTTCGCTGGTTTGCACTTGCACGCGTTTGCCGGCTTTGAGCTGCATCACGCTGCGCGCGATCGGATCCGACTTGATGAAGGCGGCGGCCTCATTGTCGTCCACGCCCAGGCGCCCGAGTAAGGTCGCCAGCGTATCGCCGGAACGCACGCGTTCTTCGCTGATATAGTTTTGCTGCCGGTTCTCGAGCGCGGCGATCTGCTCGGCCAGCTGCGGCAGAGCCAATTCCTGCGAGATGGATTTGATCGGTAAATTATCTGCATCGGGTGCCATCGGAGCGACACCTGCCGCACCAAAAGCACATACTGCCAGCAAGAGTGCGGAGCCGGAGACTATGCGCGTTTTGCGGGATGAGCCGAGTAGAAGTCTTTTACTGCTTGAGCTTGCGCTCAGGAATTTATTTAATGTGAACATGCAATAAGTTAAAATCTGCCGCTGGTTCAGTTTCTCTTTCTTGTTGCTTTTATTTTGTTGATGCGCGGCAAGGTTAAAAGTAGCTGAAATTAAAATCAAAAAGCATTGTAACCACTTCCTCTTTTCTTACACCCGTTTCTTACAAAACTTACAAATTATTTTCACGATATGGACCATTCTTCCAGCAGCAAAGCCGTGCAACTGCCTCTCTCCGACAAGGTGCAAGAGGCCTTGACGGTCGCCAAGCGCGGCGTTGAAGAATTGTTAATCGAATCCGAATTCGCCCAAAAACTGGCGCGCTCCGAGCAAAGCGGCAAGCCTTTGCGCATCAAACTCGGACTGGACCCGACTGCAGCTGATTTGCACCTCGGCCACACTGTCGTCTTGAACAAGATGCGTCAGTTGCAAGATCTGGGCCATCAAGTGATTTTTTTGATCGGTGATTTCACGTCGATGATAGGTGACCCGTCCGGGCGCAACATCACGCGTCCGGCCCTGACCAAAGAGCAGATAGACGAAAACGCGAAGACTTATTTTGCGCAAGCCAGCCTGGTCCTCGATCCCGCCCGCACGGAAATCCGTTACAACTCGGAATGGTGCGATCCGCTGGGCGCGCGCGGGATGATAGAACTGTCGGCCAAATACACGGTGGCGCGGATACTGGAGCGCGAGGATTTCACCAAGCGCTTCAAGGCTGGTACGCCTATTTCGGTGCATGAATTGCTGTATCCACTGATGCAGGGCTACGATTCGGTCGCCTTGCGCTCGGACCTGGAGCTGGGCGGCACTGACCAGAAATTCAATTTGCTGGTGGGTCGCGAACTGCAAAAGGATTATGGACAGGAACAGCAATGCATCTTGACGATGCCCTTGCTCGAAGGCCTGGATGGCGTCGAAAAAATGTCCAAGTCGAAAGGCAATTACATCGGCATCACCGAGCCGGGCAACACGATGTTCGCCAAACTGATGAGCATCTCCGACGTGATGATGTGGCGTTATTACGAGCTGCTGTCGTTCCGCTCCATCGATGAAATTGCACAGTTCAAGACAGAAGTTGCCGGCGGCCGCAATCCGCGCGACATCAAGGTCTTGCTGGCGCAGGAAATCGTCGCCCGCTTCCATACGGTGCAGGCCGCCGACGATGCGCTGACCGATTTCGTTAACCGCTCCAAGGGTGGCATACCGGACGACATTCCTGATGTCGCCTTGAGCGGCGCGCCGCTGGGCATAGGTCAATTGCTGAAGCAGGCCAATCTGTGTCCGTCGACATCGGAAGCCTTGCGCATGGTAGAGCAGGGCGGCGTGCGCATAGATGGCGCCGTGATCAGCGACAAGGCATTGAAAGTGGAAGCAGGCACGCTGGTGGTGCAGGTAGGCAAGCGCAAGTTTGCCCGCGTCACCCTGTCTTGAGCAAAAGATGTTGCTGCCGGGGTTGGTGCTGACAAGTTGTGCGCTTAGAGGCGGGCTGTGATTGCGCTTTTGCAGCGCGTCACGCATGCCAGCGTGGTGGTGAACGAGGCGACGGTAGGCGAAATAGCTGCGGGCTTGATGGTCTTGTTGTGTGCGGAACGTGGCGATACGGAAAAGGAAGCGGATGCCTTGCTGGCCAAGCTGCTGTCGTATCGCGTGTTTGCCGACGATGGCGGCAAGATGAATCGCAGCGTGATCGATGTCGCCGGCGGCTTGTTGCTGGTGCCGCAATTCACGCTGGCGGCCAATACCAGCTCGGGCACGCGCCCTTCATTCACGCCTGCGGCGGCACCGGAGCTGGCGCGCGCCCTGTTTGATTATTTTGTTGCGCAAGCCAGGCAAAAACATGCGCAGGTAGCGACTGGAGAATTCGGGGCCGACATGCAGGTATCGTTGACCAATGACGGGCCGGTGACCTTCTGGTTGCAGGTCAAGCCGGCGCTTTGATTTGTGCCTGTGCTGTCAGCCGTAGATGGCGCGCAGCCGTTAGAATATCCACACCACACAATAGTCGAGTACATGATGAAGTTATGGAGTGATTCCTTCAAGGATGGCGGCGCGATTCCGGGCGAGTACGCATTTTGCGTGATGGATGCGCTCACGCATGCCGCATTGTCGAGTAATAAAAATCCGCACCTGGCCTGGAGCGAGATACCCGCCGGCACTAGGTCGCTGGCATTGATCGTCCATGACCCAGACGTGCCTTCGCGTGGCGACGATGTGAATCAGGAAGGCAAGACGGTGCCGGCCGATTTGCCGCGCGTCGATTTCTTTCACTGGGTGCTGATCGATTTGCCGGCTGATACCGTGCAGATAGCGGCAGCGTCATTTGCCGATGGCGTGAGCCCGCGCGGCAAAGCCGGTCCGGCGATTGCCAACTCGCCTGTCAGTGGCGCGCGCCATGGCATCAACGATTACACCGGCTGGTTTGCGCAGGATGCACAGATGGCTGGCGATTACTTCGGTTACGACGGCCCGTGCCCGCCGTGGAATGATGCAATTGCGCATCGCTATATATTCACGCTGTATGCGCTCGATATTGCCCGCCTGCCGGTGGATGGAAAATTCACCGGACAGCAGGCAAGAGATGCGATTGCCGGCCATGTGCTGGATCAGGCCAGCGTAGAGGGCCGGTATACCCTGAATCCAGCCGTGTCTGCTTGAGGCGACCAGAGAATATGACTGAAATATTGTTGATACGTCACGGCGAAACCGACTGGAATGTCGAGAAGCGCCTGCAGGGACACCACGATATCGGGCTTAATCGCGAAGGCGTGCGGCAAGCCACGGCGCTGGGCCGCGCCTTGCTCAAGGAGCCGCTGGATGCGATTTTTTCCAGCGACCTGCAACGTGCCTACGATACGGCGCAGGCGATCGCGATGCCGCGCGGGATGAAAGTGCAACTGGAGCGAGGTTTGCGCGAACGCTGTTTCGGCGCGTTTGAAGGCTTGGTCCATCCTGAGATAGCCGAGCGCTATCCGGATGGCTATGCCGCCTGGAAAAGGCGCGATATTGATACCCGCTATCCGAGCGGCGAGTTTGATGCAGAGACGCTGCGCGAGTTTTCAGCGCGCGCCATTGCCGCCATTGTGCGTCTGGCAGCCACGCCCGGTTATCAGAAAATTGCGATCGTCACGCATGGCGGCGTGCTCGACTCCGTCTACCGTAGTGCGAAGAGTATGGGTTACGAACATCCGCGCGATTTCGATGTGCTCAATGCGAGCATCAATCGCGTGCACTGGGATGGAGCGAATTTCGAAATACTCGAATGGGCCGACGTCACGCATCTGGCGCACGCTGCGCTGGATGAAAGCGACAATCTGGCGTAAGCAAATTGACAACAAGTTGCGATTAAATACAACGTTTGCCGCATTTAAACGCATTTAATTTCAAACGCGGCGGGCCCGCTGGCGGATGCAGATAAAATAGCGCTTTCCCCCACAGCCTGCCCGCGACGTGAACATCGGCCCTTATTCCCTACCGAACAATGTATTTGTCGCCCCGATGGCGGGGGTGACGGACCGGCCGTTCCGTCAATTGTGCAAGCAGCTGGGCGCCGGTTATGCCGTCTCCGAAATGGCCGCATCCAATCCGCGTTTGTGGGCGACCGATAAATCGACCCGCCGCACCAATCACGATGGCGAAGTGGAGCCGAAAGCGGTGCAGATAGCCGGCGCCGATCCGCTGCTGCTGGCTGAATGCGCAAAATTCAATGTCGATCGCGGTGCCCAAATCATCGACATCAATATGGGTTGCCCGGTCAAGAAAGTCTGCAACAGCTGGTGTGGTTCGGCCCTGCTGCAGCATGAAACACTGGTGGCCGAGATACTCGAAGCCGTGGTGGCCGCAGTGGATGTGCCCGTTACGCTGAAATTCCGCACCGGCTGGGACCGGGCGCACAAGAATGCATTGAACATTGCGCGCATCGCCGAACAGAGCGGCATCGCGATGCTGACCTTGCATGGTCGCACACGCGCCGACGGTTACAGCGGCGAGGCCGAGTACGAGACGATAGCTGCAGTCAAGGCGGCCGTGTCCATTCCGGTGGTGGCCAACGGCGATATCACGACGCCGGAAAAAGCCCGTTTTGTACTCGATGCGACAGGCGCCGATGCGATCATGATAGGCCGCGCTGCACAGGGACGGCCATGGATATTCCGCGAGATCGATCATTATTTACGCACCGGCACTCATTTGCCTGCGCCTATGATTTCCGAAGTGCGCGCCCTGATGGATGAGCATCTCCGCGCGCATTATGCGTTTTATGGCGAGTATCTGGGTGTGCGCACGGCGCGCAAGCATATAGGCTGGTATGTGCGCGAGCTCATCGGCGGCGAGGCCTTTCGCCAGCAAATGAATCGACTGGAAGATTGCGAACAGCAATTGGCGGCGGTGAATACCTTTTTTGAATTGCAGCTGGCCCACGGTGACCGGTTACAATATCGTCCGACTGAAGAAAAGTTGGCCGCCTGATAAGCGAGTCTGCGCATCGTCATCGAAGTGATGATATGCGGGCTCCAAAAAATCATAAAAACGATTATAAAAACAAACGCGCAATCAACCGAGCACATGAGCAAAGACAATATTCAAGACGTCGTCAAGAAAAGCCTGGAAAAATATTTCAAGGATCTGGGCGAACAAATGCCGTCCAATGTTTACGAGATGGTGGTGTTTACCGTCGAAAAGCCGATCCTCGAAGCCGTGATGGCGCGCGCCGAGGGTAACCAGTCGCACGCCGCCGACATGCTGGGCATCAACCGCAATACGCTGCGCAAGAAGTTGCAGCAGCACGACATGCTGTAAAAATCCGCTGCTATCCTTTCCTTCCTGTGCTGTTTGCACAAAGTGAATCAGGCAAGGGCAGCAATGTCAGCGAACGATACGGGCCGCTTTGGCCTTGCGCTTTCATCTTACGTTTTTATCTTATTCAATTATTCCCGGCATATTCATCATGATCAAACAAGCTCTTATTTCCGTTTCCGACAAAACCGGCGTGCTGGATTTTGCGCGCGCCTTGTCCGGCATGGGCGTCAACATCCTGTCTACAGGCGGCACTGCAAAACTGCTGGCTGAAAACGGCATCAAGGTAACCGAAGTGGCTGATTACACCGGCTTCCCGGAAATGCTGGATGGTCGCGTCAAGACGCTGCATCCGAAAGTGCATGGCGGCATACTGGCGCGCCGCGATTTCCCCGAGCATGTCAGCGCGCTGGAAAAGCACGGCATTCCGACCATAGACATGGTGGTCGTCAACCTGTACCCATTCCAGCAAACCGTCGCGCGTGAAGAGTGCGCGCTGGAAGATGCAATAGAAAACATCGATATCGGCGGCCCGGCCATGCTGCGCTCGTCAGCCAAGAACCACAAGGATGTGATCGTCATCTGCGACCCGACGGATTACGCGCAAGTGCTGGCAGAGTTGAGCGCCAACAATGGCGAAGCAAGCTATGAAACCAAATTCGCACTGGCGAAAAAAGTATTTGCGCACACCGCGCAATACGATGGCGCGATCACCAACTATTTCACTTCGCTCGGTGCCGACAAGCAGCACGCGACGCGCAGCAGCTATCCAGCCACACTGAACCTGCATTTTGAAAAAGTGCAGGAAATGCGCTACGGTGAAAATCCGCATCAATCGGCGGCGTTCTACCGCGAAAGCAATCCGCAAGCCGGCGCGCTGGCGAATTACACGCAGCTGCAAGGCAAGGAACTGTCGTACAACAATATCGCCGATGCGGATGCCGCATGGGAATGCGTGAAGACTTTCGATGAAGTGGCTTGCGTCATCATCAAGCACGCCAATCCTTGCGGCGTGGCGATAGGAGCGAGTCCCCTGGAAGCCTACAGCAAGGCCTTGCAAACCGACCCGACTTCCGCCTTCGGCGGCATCATCGCCTTCAATCACGAAGTCGATGGCAATACGGCGGAAGCAGTCGCCAAGCAATTCGTTGAAGTGCTGATAGCGCCATCGTTTACAGATGAGGCGAAGAAAATATTCTCCGCCAAGCAAAATGTCCGTTTGCTGGAAATCCCGCTGGGCCATGCAGTCAATGCGCATGACTTCAAGCGCGTAGGCGGCGGTTTGCTGGTGCAATCGCCGGATGCGAAAAACGTCATGCTGGCTGAATTGAAAATCGTCAGCAAGAAGCAGCCTACACCGCAGCAATTGCAGGACTTGATGTTTGCCTGGCGCGTCGCGAAATTCGTCAAATCGAATGCGATCGTCTTTTGCGCAAATGGGATGACGATGGGCGTAGGCGCCGGGCAGATGAGCCGCATCGATTCGGCGCGCATTGCGTCGATCAAGGCACAGAATGCCGGCCTGTCGCTGGTCGGCACTGCAGTCGCATCCGATGCCTTCTTCCCTTTCCGCGATGGCCTCGATGTGGTCGTCGATGCCGGCGCCACTTCGGTGATCCATCCGGGCGGCTCCATGCGCGACCAGGAAGTCATCGATGCAGCCAACGAGCGCGGCATCGTGATGCTGCTGACCGGCACCCGTCATTTCCGTCACTGACAGGAGCAGGCGTTTGCCGCAAGTAGAACGCCTGCCCACTCACTACCGACTCCCATGAAAATTCTCGGCATCGATCCCGGCTTGCGCACTACCGGTTTTGGCGTGATCGAGAAGCATGGCAACAAGCTGACTTATATCGCATCGGGCACCATCAAGACGCCCGATGCCGATTTGCCGCAGCGCCTGAAAACCATTCTGGTCAGCGTTTCCGAAGTGATCGCCACCTATCGTCCCGATTGCGCGGCGATAGAAAAAGTCTTCGTCAACGTCAATCCACAATCGACATTGTTGCTGGGGCAGGCTCGTGGCGCCGCCATCTGTGCGCTAGTGAGCGCTGACTTGTTGGTGGCGGAATACACGGCGCTGCAAGTCAAGCAAGCCGTGGTCGGGCAAGGCAAGGCGCAAAAAGCCCAGGTGCAGGATATGGTGCAGCGCTTGCTGAAATTGTCCGGCATGCCCGGCACCGATGCAGCCGATGCGCTGGGCGTGGCGATCTGTCATGCGCATAGCGGCGAAACCCTGAGCATGCTGGGCGCCTTGGCGCCGGAGCTGGCGAAAAAAGGTTTGCGCGTGCGCGGCGGCCGTCTGGTCGGATAATGCACGCTTACGCATTCATCTACATACACTCCTCACTACCAAGGTCATCGCGATGATAGGTCGTCTCTCCGGAATCCTGCTTGAAAAAAATCCGCCGCAATTGCTGGTCGATTGCAACGGCGTCGGCTATGAAGTCAATGTGCCCATGAGCACCTTCTACAACCTGCCCGGCCTTGGTGAGAAAGTTGTATTGCTGACGCACCTGACGGTGCGTGAAGATGCGCACATCCTGTTCGGTTTCGGCACAGCGGAAGAGCGCAACGTCTTCAGGCAACTGGTGAAGATCACCGGCGTCGGTGCGCGCACGGCCTTGTCTATACTGTCCGGCATGTCGGTGGCTGATCTGGTGCAGGCAATCACGCTGCAGGAAGCCGGTCGCCTGACCAAGATACCTGGCATAGGCAAGAAAACCGCCGAACGCCTGCTGCTGGAATTGAAGGGCAAGCTGGGAGCCGATCTGGGCGCGGCTGGCGGCGCCATCAACAGCGATGCGACCTCGGATATCCTGAACGCGCTGCTGGCGCTCGGCTATTCGGATAAGGAAGCGATGCTGGCCCTGAAACATGTGCCTGCCGGCACCGGCGTTTCCGACGGCATCAAGCTGGCGCTGAAGGCGCTGTCGAAAGCATAAGCGCAGATCTCTCTGCTGTTAAATTCGGCAGCCGTCACGCTACAATGCAGGCATGAGTATTCAAACCGACGATTTCAGCGAACAGCGCATCATAGCCGCCACCCCCGCTTCAGCCAATGAAGAGGCGATAGAGCGCGCACTGCGTCCCAAACACCTCGACGAATATGTAGGCCAGGAAAAAATCCGCGGCCAGCTGGAGATATTCATCACCGCCGCGCGGCAACGGCGCGAAGCGCTGGACCACACGCTGCTGTTCGGTCCGCCGGGTTTGGGCAAGACCACGCTGGCGCACATCATCGCGCGCGAAATGGGCGTCAACCTGCGCCAGACTTCCGGCCCGGTGCTGGAGCGCGCCGGCGACCTGGCCGCCTTGCTGACCAACCTCGAAGCCAACGATGTTTTGTTCATCGATGAAATCCATCGCCTGTCGCCAGTGGTGGAAGAAATCCTCTATCCGGCGCTTGAGGATTACCAGATCGATATCATGATCGGTGAAGGGCCTGCTGCGCGTTCCGTGCGCCTC
>NZ_JAUSME010000340.1 GCF_030645555.1 Herminiimonas sp. | reverse complement strand
AACCGGTTTTAAGGTAATTGTTTATATATATGTTTAGTAGTAATAGTTAACACCGGTGCTTTTCTGTGGATAAGCGACTAAAACAAAAGGAAATCAAGTACTTGGGAAGAGGATAAAGCCTGCATAAAGGCGGTATTGTAGAAGAACAGATTCTGCATAAAAAACCTGGCCGACGGCGTGCGCACTTTATGCACAAGCTATCCCCGTTTTGTACACAGGCTTATCCACAGTATATTATTTCAGTTCAGCAATAATCAGCATGGTAATCTGAAGTACTGATGCACTGTCTATCGTGATTGAAAACCATCATTTTCAAAGGATTCTTTATCATGGGTACTCCTATTCTAAAGCTTGAACATTATATAAATGGTCGCCTGGCAGACACGGATGGCGGCCGGCAGCAGGAAGTGTTCAATCCTGCAACCGGCGAGGTGAGTGGACACGTCGTGCTGGCCAGCAATGACGATGTGCAAGCTGTGGTGGCTGCCGCCAAGCGTGCGTCCCCTGCATGGGCTGAGACGGCGCCGCTGAAGCGCTCACGGATCTTGTTCAAGTTCAAGGCGCTGATAGAGAAATATCACGATGACCTTGCTGCCGCGATTACCCGTGAACACGGCAAGATATTTTCCGATGCCAAGGGTGAAGTCACGCGCGGGCTGGAAGTAGTCGAATTTGCCTGCGGCGTACCGCAATTATTAAAGACGCAATTCTCCGACAATATCGGTGGTGGCATAGATAACTGGAATTTGCGCCAGCCGCTGGGCGTGACGGCAGGTATCACACCTTTCAATTTTCCCTTCATGGTGCCGATGTGGATGGCGCCGGTTGCGCTGGCCACCGGCAATACTTTCATCTTGAAGCCATCCGAGCGCGATCCTTCACCCTCATTGATGGTGGCTGACTTGCTGCACCAGGCGGGCTTGCCGGATGGCGTTTTCAATGTATTGCAGGGCGACAAGCTGGCGGTTGACGGCTTGCTGGCCCATCCAGACGTCAAGGCGATTTCCTTCGTCGGTTCTACACCGATAGCGGAACATATCTATTCCAGCGGTACACAACGCAAAGGTGCTTATCCCTTGCGTGTGCAGGCACTGGGCGGCGCCAAGAACCACCTGGTGGTGATGCCGGATGCCAACCTTGAGCAAGCGGTGGATGCTTTGATAGGCGCCGCTTATGGCTCGGCTGGCGAGCGTTGCATGGCGATTTCAGTCGCGGTGGCGGTCGGCAGCATCGCCGATAAATTGGTCGATGCCTTGATCCCGCGCGTGAAATCGCTGAAGGTCAGAAACGGCATGGATGCCGATGCAGAAATGGGGCCGGTGGTCAGCGCAGTACATAAAGCCAAAATTGAAGGTTATATAGATGCCGGCGTCAAGGCGGGTGCAAAGTTACTGGTAGATGGACGCAACTTGGTGGTGGATGGACACAGTAAAGGCTTTTTTATCGGCGGTTGCCTGTTTGATCGGGTCACGCCGGAAATGACTATTTATCAGGAAGAAATTTTTGGTCCGGTTTTATGTGTAGTGCGTGTGCCAGATTTTACTGCCGCGCTTGATTTGATCAATGGCCATGAGTTTGGCAACGGCGTTGCCTTGTTCACCTCGGATGGCAATACCGCGCGCGAATTTTCACGTCGGATAGAAGTCGGCATGGTCGGCATCAATGTGCCTATCCCGGTGCCTATGGCCTGGCATTCTTTCGGCGGCTGGAAGCGCTCGATGTTTGGCGATACCCATGCGTATGGCGAAGAGGGCATCAAGTTTTATACGCGCTATAAATCGATCATGCAGCGCTGGCCTGAATCAATAGCCAAGGGTGCTGAATTCACTATGCCCACCACTAAATAAGGCAGCCAGAGTCCTTGCTGCAAATTATCGCGCTTGTCAGTCGACAGTAAGCCCCATCGTCAATGATGGGGCTTACTTATTGGAACATCTTGCAACAACAACACTAACGTTAGAGACAATGGCAGAATCCGCAGGGAAGTACGACTACATCATAGTCGGGGCAGGGACCGCTGGCTGCGTGCTGGCCAACCGGCTGACGCAAGACAAGAATGTCTCGGTATTGTTGCTGGAAGCCGGCGCCAAGGATGATTACATCTGGGTCCATCTCCCGATAGGTTTTCGGCACATGATAGACAATCCGCGCACGGACTGGCGTTACCACACGCAGGCAGAAGCGGGCTTGAATGGACGCAGCGTCTTGTATCCGAGCGGCAGGATTTTGGGCGGTTCTTCCGCGATCAACGGAATGATTTACCAGCGCGGCCAGGTGCAGGATTATGATCGCTGGGCTGACGCTAGCGGCGATGCAGGCTGGCGCTGGGATCAGTTATTGCCGCTATTTAAGAAAAGCGAAGATTATGCGGAAGGCGCAGATGATTTCCATGGTGCCGGTGGCGACTGGCGTGTGGAAAAACAGCAGATGCGCTGGGATATCCTGGATGCTTTCCGTGAAGCCGCTTTTCAATCCGGCGTCCCGAAGATTAACGATTTCAACCGGGGTAGCGCCGAGGGTTGCGGCTATTTCGATATCAATCAAAAAAACGGTTTGCGCCTGAATACGGCCAAGGCTTTTTTGCGCACGATTACCCGGCGCGGTAATCTGGACATCATGACCGGCTCCCAGGTCCGGCGTCTGATCATTGCGCAGACGGAGCAGGGTAGCGTATGCACAGGGGTGGAATTCACCGGCGGTGGCAAGGAGTGGGTGGCGGATGTTTCACGTGAAACAATCCTGGCGGCGGGTGCATTCGGCTCGCCGCAAATCCTGCAGCGTTCCGGGATAGGGCCTGCCAGCTTGCTGCAGGAACAGCAGATACCGGTAGTGCAAGACTTGCCGGGTGTCGGTGAAAACCTGCAGGATCATCTGCCCTTGAAGATGGTGTTCAGGGTCGCTGGCGCCAAAACCAGCAATGCCACGATGAATACGATGACGGCCAGCTGGCTGGGCAAGGCGGCCATGGGCTTGCAATATCTGCTCAAGAAAACCGGCCCTATAAGCGCCGTACCGGCACCGCTGGGCGCATTGCTGCGCTCCGATAGTTCGCAAGCCACACCCAATCTGGGCTATCAAATACAGCCATGGTCGCAGGAATCCGCGGGCAGCGCCTTGCATGCTTACCCTGCATTTACTGCCAGCGTCGCGAATCTGAAGCCGACAGCGCGCGGCCAGGTCCGGATCACTGCGCCGGATATGCTCGTTGCGCCAGCCATCCACATGAATTATTTGAGTACGCAGCAAGATCAGGACGTTGCTGCCGCTGCGATACGCCTGACGCGCAAGATCGTTGCGGCACCGGCATTGCAGCCCTATGCATTGCAGGAAATGAGTGGCGGCGATGATTTGTTGCGGTTGGCTGGCGACATAGGTGCGGCTGGCACCAATCCGGTAGGCACGTGCAAGATGGGCGTCGCCAGCGATCCCTCTGCTGTTGTCGATAGCGAGTTGCGTGTGCGCGGCATAGCCGGCTTGCGGGTGGTGGATGCATCGGTAATGCCGCTCATTACGACTGGCGATACAGGTGCCACGACGATAGTGATAGCGGAAAGAGCGGCGCAATTGATACGCGCAGCGCAGCCCTGAGCAGCCATTTCCCCGGATAAGCGCATAGCGACATGGCTGATTACCTGATCCTGGCCGTCGCGGCATTTGTCGCTGGAATGATAGATGCGGTGGTTGGCGGCGGCGGCTTGATACAGCTACCAGCCCTGTTTTCCGCGTTGCCGAATGTCGCGCCTGCAACCCTGCTGGGCACCAGCAAGCTGGCCGGTGTCTGGGGTACGGCGGTTGCCGCAGCCGGATTTGCCCGGCGCGTGAAGCTGCAATGGAGTACCGCAGTGCCGGCGGCTAGCGCTGCATTTGCGCTATCTTTTCTTGGTGCCTATACCGTTACGCATATACCACCAGACTTTATCCGCAAGTTTTTGCCCTTCATCCTGCTGACGGTCGCTGCCTATACCTACAGAAAAAAGGATTTAGGCAGCATTAATGCACCGCTATATACGGGCGGGAAGGAGAGGGCGCTCGCGATTCTGGTCGGCGGGGGCATAGGATTCTATGATGGCTTCTTCGGTCCGGGCACGGGCAGCTTCCTGGTTTTCCTGTTCGTGCGCTTCTTCGGCTTCGATTTCCTCGGCGCATCGGCGGTGGCCAAGGTAGTGAATGTGGCTTGCAATGTCGCCGCCTTGTTGTGGTTTGGCTATAGCGGACATTTGCTGTGGCAACTCGGGGCGCTGATGGCGGTCTGCAATGTGCTCGGCTCCCTGCTCGGGATACGCCTGGCCTTGCTGTATGGGAGCGGCTTTGTGCGCAAACTGTTTTTGCTGGTCGTGTCGGGCTTGATCTTGAAGACTGCTTACGATGCATACCTTGCTTGATAGGCCGCGTCTTTTGTTTCACGTGAAACAAAAGACGATCTAATTCATCGCTAAAACCCGGTTCCGGCGAAATAAGCGCAAAAAGACTTTATAATCTCGCCTCTGCTTACCGTCTCACCGAGGCGCATTATGATTTTTCCTACCAAATTTGATGTCATTGTTATCGGCGGCGGCCATGCCGGGACCGAGGCTGCGCTGGCTTCTGCGCGCATGGGCCAGTCGACCCTGCTGCTCTCGCACAATATAGAAACGCTGGGGCAAATGTCCTGCAACCCATCGATAGGTGGCATAGGCAAGGGCCACCTGGTCAGGGAAGTCGATGCTATGGGCGGCGCGATGGCGCTCGCCACCGATGAAGCCGGCATACAATTCCGCATCCTGAATTCATCGAAAGGCCCGGCCGTACGCGCAACCCGCGCGCAAGCTGACCGCATCCTGTACAAGGCGGCGATCCGCTCGCGTCTGGAAAACCAGCCCAATCTGTGGTTGTTCCAGCAGGCGGTAGATGATTTGCTGGTGGTCGGCGATCGCGTCATAGGCGCAGTTACGCAGGTTGGCATCAAATTCTACGCGCGTGCAGTGGTGCTGACCGCGGGGACTTTCCTCGATGGCAAGATCCATGTCGGGATGAATAATTACCCGGCTGGCAGGGCAGGTGACCCGCCGGCGATTTCGCTATCGGCGCGCCTGAAGGAATTGAAGCTGCCGCAAGGTCGCCTGAAAACCGGCACCCCGCCACGGCTGGATGGCCGTTCCATCGATTTCTCGGTGATGCAGGAGCAGCCGGGCGATCTCGATCCTGTCCCGGTATTTTCCGTCATGGGTACGGCGGCGATGCACCCGCAGCAAATGCCTTGCTGGATTACGCATACAAATGAAAAAACGCACGACATCATACGCGGCGGACTCGATCGCAGCCCCATGTACACCGGTGTCATCGAAGGAGTGGGTCCGCGTTATTGCCCCTCGATAGAAGACAAGATACATCGCTTCGCCGGCAAGGAATCGCACCAGATTTTCCTTGAGCCGGAAGGCTTGACGACCAATGAATACTATCCGAACGGCATTTCGACCAGCCTGCCATTCGATGTGCAACTGGCGCTCGTGCAATCGATGCGCGGCCTCGAGCAGGCGCACATCCTGCGTCCTGGCTATGCAATTGAATACGATTATTTCGATCCGCGCGGCTTGAAAGCCTCGCTGGAAACCAAGGTCATAGGCGGGCTGTTTTTCGCCGGCCAGATCAATGGCACCACCGGCTACGAAGAAGCGGCCGCACAAGGCATGCTGGCCGGCATCAATGCAGCACTGCAGACGCAGGAGCGCGATGCATGGACGCCGCGCCGCGATGAAGCATATCTGGGCGTGCTGGTTGACGACCTGATTACCAAGGGCGTGCTGGAGCCGTACCGGATGTTTACCAGCCGTGCCGAATACCGCTTGAGCCTGCGTGAAGACAATGCCGATATGCGCCTGACCGAGATCGGTCGCACACTGGGTTGTGTCGGCGATGCGCAATGGGCGCTGTTTGAAGCCAAGCGCGAAGCGGTTGCGCGCGAGCTGGAGCGCCTGCGCACGACCTGGGTCAGTCCCCGTATTCTGGCTGAAGCTGAAGCCGAGCGTGTTTTGGGTAAAGGGATAGAGCGCGAGTATGCACTCGCTGACCTGTTGCGCCGCCCGAATGTGACGTATCAGACACTGATGAGTTTGAAGGGCGTGGATGGCCAGGATCTGGGCGGCCCGGGCGTGGTGGAAGACGCGGTGCGCGAGCAAGTCGAGATCCAGTTGAAGTACGCCGGTTACATCGATCGCCAGGCGAAAGAAGTCGAGCGTCACGATCATTATGAAAACCTGAAGCTGCCGGCCGCCTTCGATTACATGGAAGTCAAAGGCTTGTCGTTTGAAGTAAAGCAAAAACTCAGCAAGCACCGGCCGGAAACCCTGGGCCAGGCATCGCGCATGGCCGGCGTGACGCCGGCGGCGATTTCCCTGTTGCTGGTGCATTTGAAAAAAGGCGGTTACAAGGAATTTGCTGTCTTGCCACCGACGACAGAAGCTGCCGCATGAAGAGTTTCGACCGAGCTGCACTGACCGCGATACTGGCTGAAGGCGCGCGCAATTTATCGCTGACGCTGAGCGAAGCGCAACTGACCAGGCTGATCGATTATCTGGCCCTGATGCTGAAATGGAATTCCGTCTACAACCTGACCGCGGTGCGCGATCCGGTACAGATGGTGACCCAGCATTTGCTCGACTCGCTGGCGGCAGTTTCCGCCTTTGACGGCGCGCAAAATGTGCTGGATGTAGGTGCCGGCGGCGGCTTGCCCGGCATCGTACTGGCGATCTGGGCAGCGGAGGCGCAACCCGCGATGCGCATTTCGATGATAGACACGGTACACAAGAAAACCGCGTTCCTGACGCAGGTCAAGGCCGAGTTGAATTTGACCAACGTCAATGTTTACACCGCGCGCGTGGAACAGTGGAATGCGCCGCAGAAATTCGACGTGATCACCTCGCGCGCATTTGCCGAATTATCGGACTTCATCACCTGGTCGCAGCATTTGCTGGCCGATGACGGTACTTTCATCGCGCTCAAGGGCGTGGCGCCGGATGCGGAAGTTGCGCGCTTGCCGGCTGGATGGAAGGTGACAGAAGTGCGTGCGCTGCATGTGCCGACCTTGCAGGCAGAGCGCCATCTGGTATTCATCAAAAGGGAAAAGCCATGAAAAAATACTGCCTGATGGCAGCCTTGCTGGCTGCCGGCTTGTTGAGTAATGCCGCATGGGCGCAGGCGGTCAAGACGGTGCCCGGCGTGGACCTGAATCGCTATGTCGGCAAATGGTATGAAATCGCGCGCTTCCCGAACCGTTTTCAAAAGAACTGCACCGGCAATGTAAGCGCGCAATACAACAGGCGCAGCGATGGCGAAATCGATGTGATCAATCGCTGCAAGGAAGCCGACGGCAAGATGTCGGAAGCCATAGGCCGCGGTCGCGTCGACGATGCGCTGACGAACGCCAAATTGAAAGTGCGCTTTGCGCCGGAATGGCTGGATTGGCTGTCGTTTGTATGGGCCGATTACTGGATCATCGATCTGGATGCCGAATACACTGCCGTCGCCGTCGGCGGCCCGAGCCGCGAATACCTGTGGATCTTGTCGCGCACGCCGGCCATGCCGGCTGCCGCCTATGATGCAATGGTCGATCGCGTGACGGCGCAGGGCTTCGATACCGCAAAGCTGGTGAAAACCAGCCAGGAGCAGGCAGCAAAATAAGGTGAGGGGCAGTAGCGTGATGGGCCTGGAAATTAAATTGACCACTAACTAAAACGAGAACATGGCAAAAATATTTTGTATCGCCAATCAAAAAGGCGGTGTCGGCAAGACCACCACGACAGTCAATCTGGCTGCTGGCCTGGCGCAATTGAACCAGCGCGTATTGCTGGTGGACCTGGACCCGCAAGGCAATGCGACGATGGGGGCCGGCATCAACAAGGCCGAGTTGAAATCATCGATATATGAAGTGCTGCTCGGGATGGCGGACGTGAAGACGGCGCGCGTGAGTTCCGAGGTAGGCAAGTTCGACGTGCTGCCGGCCAATCGCGAACTGGCAGGCGCCGAAGTGGAAATGGTCGAGCTGGACAATCGCGAAAAGCGCTTGAAGGATGCGCTGGCCGCGGTCGATGCAGAATACGATTTCATGCTGATCGATTGTCCGCCCGCGCTGTCTATGCTGACCCTGAACGGCTTGTGCGCGGCGCATGGCGTGATCATCCCTATGCAGTGCGAATACTATGCGCTCGAAGGCTTGTCGGACCTGGTCAACACGATCAAGAAGGTCCATGCAAAACTGAATCCGGACTTGAAGATCATAGGCTTGCTGCGCGTGATGTTCGATCCGCGCATGACGCTGTCGCAGCAAGTGTCGTCGCAGCTGGAGCAGCATTTCGGCGACAAGGTATTCAAGACCATCATCCCGCGCAATGTTCGGCTGGCGGAAGCGCCATCGTACGGCATGCCCGGCATCAACTTCGACCCGGCCTCCAAAGGTGCGCAAGCCTATCTGGCATTCGGTGCGGAAATGGTTGAACGGATCAAGGCAGTATAAATATTTCGGCGCGCAACGCATCGTGGTTGCGCGCCCCATCAATTAAAGAGTTGGAAATCATGGTTACGAAAAAACAAAAAGGCCTGGGGCGCGGTCTGGAAGCATTGCTCGGCGGCGCGACCGATTTCAATGAAGCGATTGCATCCTTGCCGGGTGCGCCATCGATATTGCAGGTGACCGACATGCAAGCCGGCAAATACCAGCCGCGTACACGCATGGATGAGGGCGCATTGAATGAGCTGGCCGCGTCGATCAAGGCGCAGGGTTTGCTGCAGGCCATCCTGGTGCGACCGATAGCTTCGCACAATGGCCGTGACCGTTATGAAATCATCGCTGGCGAGCGCCGCTTCCGTGCGGCGCAACTGGCGGGGCTGACGGAAGTGCCGGTACTCGTCAAGGAAGTCGATGACGAAGCCGCCGCCGCGATGGCGCTGATTGAAAACATACAGCGCGAAGACTTGAACCCGCTGGAAGAAGCGCAAGGCATACACAGGCTGATCGCCGACTTCAACTTCACGCATGAGCAGGCGGCAGGGGCGGTCGGCCGCTCGCGTAGCGCGGTGTCCAATTTGCTGCGTTTGCTGAATCTGGCGAAACCGGTGCAAACGATGCTGATGGCCGGCGATATCGATATGGGCCATGCGCGTGCCTTGCTGGCGGTCGATGCGGCGACGCAAATTACACTGGCAAACCAGGTGGTGGCCAAACGCATGTCGGTGCGCGAAGCGGAAAAACTGGTCGCGCGTTCCACGCTGGAGCAGGCGACCGGCGGCAAGCCGCGCGCCAGCGGCAAGGAAAAATCGCGTGACATCACGCGTCTGGAAGAAGAACTGTCCGACGCGCTGGCCACGCAAGTGGCGATCAAGCTGGGCGCCAAAAACAAGGGCCAGCTGGTAATAGAGTTTGCCGGTCTGGATGCGCTAGACGGCATTATTGCCAAATTGCGCGTTCCTGCTTAGGTCTTGATAGCGCTTGAGCAACGTTGTGCAAGCGCAACAATGGAGGTGCAAGCTGCCGTCGCGCAAAAGCCATGACGTCTATCTTGCGGCATGGGCAGCCGGACAAATAATTCCGCCTGCGGCGCGCGCAGCATCATGCGGGCAGTGATTTTTCATGCAGCAAACGTTTGACGGTGCATAAGGAAAGCCCTTATAATCCCGTGGCTTCATGGAACGCATGACCTAGCTAGTATTCACACCAGTCCCAAGGCTTGATCGCAAGATCGTCCAGGGCTGCACCATTTGGACCAGTATGCTGCCCGTCGTCCTCATGCAACTCGCGACTACGGTAATCGCCAGTATTATTGCCGGTTTGATCGCTGGAATGCCGGCGCTGTATTCGGCGCTGTTGGGTGGGTTGTGCTGCGTGGTGCCAAATGGCTTGTTTGCGCTACGTTTATTTTCCGCTGCGCAAAAATCCGAATCTGTTAATCCGATGACTTTTTTCATCGGCGAGTTTATCAAGATTGCATTGACGATGGCCTTGTTGGCGGCTGTCGTCTGGTTGTACCGCGATTTGAATGTGCTGGCGCTGGTCGCTGCCTTCATCGTGGCACTGAAAAGTTACATTATCTTATTATTTAGGCACTGACATGGCGACTGAAATGGCTACTGCAGGAGCGGCGAATCACGCAGCACCGACCGCTTCCGAATATATCGTCCACCATCTGGGGCATTTTTCCACCAAGCACCAGGACAAGATAGTCGATTTTTCTATCATCAATATGGACACGATTTTCTGGTCTGTATTTGCCGGTGTCGTTGGTTGTTTTTTCATGTGGCTGGCAGCACGCAAGGCAACGTCTGGCGTGCCAGGCCGTTTCCAGGCTGCAGTTGAAATGGTCGTCGAAATGGTCGACAACCAAGCTAAATCGATAGTCCACGGCGACCGTACTTTCATCGCGCCACTGGCATTGACCGTATTCGTCTGGGTTGCGTTGATGAACTCGCTGGATTTCCTGCCAGTCGATATGTTCTCGGCCTTCTTCCATTTCGTCGGCATCGATCACATTTTCCCGTATCACCGCGTAGTTCCTACCGCCGACTTGAACGGCACGATGGGTATCGCACTCGGCGTGTTCGCGCTGATGATCTTCTACAACATCAAAATCAAGGGTGCTGGCGGCTTCATACATGAGCTGTTCGCTGCACCGTTTGGCATCTGGCTGGCACCGTTCAACCTGTTGTTGAACATGATCGAATTCGCAGCGAAAACCGTTTCCCTCGCGATGCGACTGTTCGGCAACATGTACGCCGGCGAATTGCTGTTCCTGTTGATTGCCTTGCTGGGTTCGACCGCAACCGCGTTCGGTTTCTTCGGCCATGTCGTAGCAGGTACTTTGTGGGCAATCTTCCACATCCTGATCGTCTTCCTGCAGGCATTCATTTTCATGATGCTGACGCTGGTGTATATCGGCCAGGCGCATGAAGGGCACTAAGATTTTTGAAATTGGTTTTGGAATTGCAGTAACAGTACGCTCCGTTTTTTAGTATTAATTTTTGATTTAACTTTAACTTTGAAGGAATTGTCATGACTGATCTCTCATTTGTAGCGCTGGCTTGTGGTTTGATTATTGGTCTGGGCGCAATCGGCGCTTGTATCGGTATCGCAATCATGGGTGGCAAATACCTTGAGGCTTCTGCTCGTCAACCTGAGTTGATGAACACATTGCAAACCAAAATGTTCCTGCTGGCTGGTCTGATCGATGCTGCGTTCCTGATCGGTGTCGGTATCGCCATGTTGTTTGCATTCGCTAACCCGTTCATCGCTAAGTAATTCGGTCGTTGACCGGTTTCACGCTGAAGACGTTTTCGGCACACGTTACTTAGAGAAGGAATTACCATGAACTTAAATGCAACCCTGATTGCGCAGTTCGTGGTCTTCTTCATCCTGGCAGGCTTCACGATGAAATTCGTGTGGCCGCCATTGATGAATGCGCTCGACGAGCGCGCCAAGAAGATCGCGGACGGTTTGGCAGCTGCCGAACGTGGCAAGTCTGATCTGGCAGCCGCTGAAAAGCGCGCCCAGGCAGAACTGACATCTGCGCAAGAAGCAGGTCAAAAGCGTATCGGCGATGCCGAAAAGCGCGGCCAAAGCATAATCGACGAAGCCAAGAAAACAGCCGCTGAAGAAGCTGCGCGTATTATCGCGACAGCCAAAGCAGATGCAGATCAGCAAGTAACCCAGGTACGCGAAGCATTGCGTGACCAGGTCGCTACCCTTGCAGTCAAAGGCGCTGAGCAAATTCTGAAACGTGAAGTCAATGCTGCTGCACACGCCGATTTGTTGAAGCAACTGAAAGCCGAGCTGTAATCATGGCCGAACTCGCAACGATTGCCCGTCCTTACGCAGAAGCTCTGTTCCGTGTGGCGAAAGCCGCCGACTTGAATGGCTGGTCTACCCTGGTTGCCGAAATGGCTCAGGTTGCTGCGCACCCCGATGTTTATGCATTGGCGCACAACCCGAAAATCTCGGACGACCTGGTGAGCAGCACATTCATCGCGGCGCTCAAATCGCCGGTTGGCGCTGAAGCGAAAAACTTCATCAACATGCTGGTGCAAAACGACCGCCTGACGCTGTTGCCGGAAATCGCGACGCAGTTTCACGCATTGAAAAATGCGCAGGAAGGCGCCGCTGATGCAGAAATCGTCAGCGCGTTTGAACTGTCGGCTGCACAGTTGACCGAGCTGGTCGCAACGCTGGAAAAGAAATTCGGCCGCAAGCTTAATCCGACCGTCGCCGTTGATGGCGAACTGATCGGTGGCGTGCGTGTCGTTGTCGGTGATGAAGTGCTCGACACCTCGGTGCGCGCGAAACTGCAACAGATGCAAGTTGCGTTGACTGCGTAATCGTCGCCCGGGCCTAGCCTAAGCTACAGAGAAAAATTTTAGGAGTTTATATGCAACTCAACCCGTCTGAAATCAGCGAACTGATCAAGAGCCGCATCCAAGGCCTTGGCGACACCGCTGAGATTCGCAATCAAGGCACGGTCATTTCCGTGTCCGACGGTATCTGCCGCATCCACGGTCTGTCCGACGTCATGCAAGGCGAGATGCTGGAATTCCCAGGCAATACTTTCGGCCTCGCGCTGAACCTGGAACGTGATTCCGTCGGCGCCGTTATTCTGGGCGAATACGAGCACATCTCCGAAGGCGATACGGTTAAATGTACCGGTCGTATTCTGGAAGTGCCTATCGGTCCTGAACTGCGCGGTCGCGTCGTCAATGCACTCGGTCAACCGATCGACGGCAAAGGTCCGATCAACACCAAGCTGACAGCACCAATCGAAAAAATCGCACCGGGCGTTATTGCACGTCAATCGGTCGACCAGCCTATGCAAACCGGTATCAAGGCGATTGACGCCATGGTGCCAGTTGGCCGCGGTCAGCGCGAATTGATCATTGGCGATCGTCAAACCGGTAAAACGGCTGTTGCGATCGATGCGATCATCAATCAAAAAGGTCAGAACGTAACGTGTATCTACGTTGCTATCGGCCAAAAAGCATCGTCGGTCAAAAACATCGTTCGTTCGCTCGAAGCGCACGGCGCGATGGAATACACGATCGTTGTTGCCGCTACCGCTTCGGAATCCGCTGCGATGCAATTCGTTTCGGCTTACTCCGGTTGCACGATGGGCGAATACTTCCGCGATCGCGGTGAAGATGCGCTGATCGTGTATGACGATTTGTCGAAACAAGCTGTCGCGTACCGTCAAGTGTCGCTGCTGTTGCGCCGTCCACCAGGCCGCGAAGCGTATCCTGGCGACGTGTTTTACCTGCACAGCCGCCTGCTCGAGCGCGCAGCACGCGTCAACGTCGATTACGTCGAAGCTTTCACCAAAGGTGAAGTCAAGGGCAAAACCGGTTCGCTGACAGCTCTGCCTATCATTGAAACGCAAGCTGGCGACGTTTCCGCATTCGTTCCAACCAACGTGATTTCGATTACCGACGGTCAGATCTTCCTGGAAACATCGTTGTTCAATGCCGGTATCCGTCCTGCGATCAACGCCGGTATCTCGGTGTCGCGCGTTGGTGGTGCTGCACAAACCAAAGTCATCAAGAGCCTGTCCGGCGGTATCCGTACCGATCTGGCGCAGTATCGTGAATTGGCTGCGTTTGCCCAGTTCGCTTCGGATCTGGATGCATCGACCCGCAAGCAACTCGATCGCGGCGCACGTGTAACCGAATTGTTGAAGCAGGCTCAGTACGCTCCATTGTCGATTTCGTTGATGGCGGTTTCGCTGTTCGCGGTCAACAAGGGTTACTTCGATGATATCGAAGTCAAACGTGTACTCGCATTTGAATCAGGTCTGCACGGTTTCATGAAGTCCAGCCACGCAGCATTGCTGCAAAAAATCGAAGACACCAAGAAGCTCGAGAAAGATGACGAAGCTGCATTGGCTGCCGCGATTGCTGATTTCAAAAAATCGTTCTGATTCCGGGGCTATAAGGAGTAATAACTCATGGCTTCAGGCAAAGAGATACGTGGCAAGATCAAGAGCGTAGAAAATACGAAGAAGATCACCAAGGCGATGGAAATGGTCGCCGCATCCAAAATGCGCAAGGCGCAAGACCGGATGCGCGCGGCTCGTCCGTACAGCGACAAGATTCGTAATATCGCTGCCAACCTGTCGCAAGCCAATCCGGAATACACACACCCGTTTCTGGTGAAGTCGGATGTGTCGAAAACGGTAGGTTTCATCATCGTGACGACTGACAAGGGTTTGTGCGGCGGCATGAACACGAACTCCTTGCGTATCGTGACGACCAAGCTGCGCGAGTTGGAAGCGCAAGGCAAGAAAGTCGAAACCGTTGCTATCGGCAATAAAGGTTTGGGCTTCCTGAATCGTATCGGCGCACGCGTTGTGTCGCATGCGGTGCAAATCGGTGACACCCCGCACCTGGACAAGTTGATTGGCCCGGTCAAGGTGATGCTCGATGCGTATCAGGAAGGCAAGCTGGACGCAGTGTATGTCGTGTACACCAAGTTCATCAACACGATGAAGCAAGAGCCGATGATGGAGCAGTTGCTGCCATTGGCTGCTGACAAGTTGACGGCAGATACCGATTCGCTGGCATGGGATTACATCTACGAGCCGGATGCGCAAACCGTGATCGATGAATTGCTGGTGCGTTATGTTGAGGCGCTGATTTTCCAGGCAGTTGCTGAAAACCTCGCGTCCGAGCAATCGGCTCGCATGGTGGCGATGAAATCGGCAAGCGACAATGCCGGTAGCGTGATTGGTGAATTGAAGCTGGTCTATAACAAGACGCGTCAAGCTGCGATTACGAAAGAACTTTCCGAGATCGTTGCCGGTGCGGCTGCGGTTTAATTAGATTGCGGGACAGCGTTAGCGCAAGCGACGCGCTGTTCTCAACAACCAGATTTTAAATTTTATATATTGAAGGAACGAAAATGGCTGATGGCAAAATCGTTCAGTGTATCGGCGCGGTGGTGGACGTTGAATTTCCCCGCAATGCGATGCCTAAGATTTACGATGCCTTGAAGATGGCAGGCTCCGAACTGACGCTGGAAGTACAGCAACAGTTGGGTGACGGTATTGTCCGTACTATTGCGCTCGGTACTTCCGACGGTTTGCGCCGCGGCATGATCATTCAAAATACCGGTCATCCAATCACGGTACCAGTCGGCAAGGCAACACTCGGCCGCATCATGGACGTGCTGGGTAACCCTATCGACGAATGCGGTCCGGTCAGCCATGAACGTACAGCATCGATCCACCGTAAGGCTCCTGCTTACGACGAACTGTCCCCTTCCACCGATTTGCTGGAAACAGGCATCAAGGTTATTGACCTGGTTTGCCCGTTCGCAAAAGGCGGTAAAGTCGGTCTGTTCGGCGGCGCTGGTGTAGGCAAGACCGTCAACATGATGGAATTGATCAACAACATCGCTAAAGCGCACAGCGGCTTGTCCGTGTTCGCTGGTGTCGGTGAGCGTACTCGTGAAGGTAATGACTTCTATCACGAGATGGCTGACGCTAAAGTGGTTGATCTGGAAAATCCGGAAAACTCCAAAGTAGCGATGGTCTACGGTCAAATGAATGAACCACCAGGCAACCGTTTGCGCGTTGCGTTGACTGGTTTGACGATGGCTGAAGCATTCCGTGACGAAGGTAAAGACGTCTTGTTCTTCGTCGATAACATCTATCGCTTCACACTGGCCGGTACTGAAGTATCCGCTCTGCTGGGTCGTATGCCTTCGGCTGTGGGTTATCAACCTACGCTGGCTGAAGAAATGGGCCGTCTGCAAGAACGTATCACTTCGACCAAAACCGGTTCGATCACATCGATCCAGGCCGTCTACGTTCCAGCGGATGACTTGACCGATCCATCGCCAGCAACTACGTTTGCTCACCTGGATTCCACCGTTGTTCTGTCGCGTGACATCGCATCGCTCGGTATCTACCCAGCGGTTGATCCACTCGATTCGACATCACGTCAATTGGATCCACTCGTCGTTGGTCAAGATCACTACGACACAGCGCGCGCTGTTCAGGGTACCTTGCAACGCTACAAGGAATTGCGCGACATTATCGCGATTCTGGGTATGGACGAACTGGCACCGGAAGACAAACTGCTGGTCGCACGTGCTCGTAAGATGCAGCGTTTCCTGTCGCAGCCGTTCCACGTTGCTGAAGTGTTTACCGGCGCGCCTGGTAAATACGTTTCGCTGAAAGATACGATCAAGGGCTTCAAAATGATCGCGTCGGGCGAACTCGATCACCTGCCGGAACAAGCGTTCTACATGGTAGGCACTATCGAAGAAGCAATCGAAAAAGCGAAAAAACTCAACTAATCGTTGAGCCGGTTACGCAGTGTTCATCGCTGCGTAACCCGCAGGTTCGTATCGATCTTAGCACGAAGAAATAAGGTTCTAACATGGCACACACAATGCGCGTAGATGTAGTCTCCGCCGAAGAAGCGATCTTCTCCGGTGAAGCGGAATTTGTCGCGCTGCCGGGTGAATCAGGCGAACTCGGTATTTTGCCGGGACATACGCCGCTGATCACACGCATCCGACCAGGTGCAGTACGCATCAAGATTGCCGGCCAGGCTGAAGATGAATTCGTCTTCGTTGCAGGCGGTATTCTGGAAGTGCAGCCGCATGCAGTAACGGTACTGGCTGACACCGCGATCCGCGGTGCAGATCTGGATGAAGCCAAGGCAGCGGAAGCGAAAAGATTGGCCGAAGAAGCATTGGTCAACAGGGAATCGAAAATTGACTACGCGCAAGCGCAGGCCGAATTGGCCAGTGCGATCGCGCAGTTGGCGGCGATACAAAGATTGCGCCAAAAGCGTTAATCTGGAAATGTAGTTCCGCATACAATGAAGGGCAGCTCAGGCTGCCCTTCTTGTTTTTGGAAAAAGAAATCATGAATCAAAATCCACAAGTCATAGATAAGATTCTGGCGGAAACGCGGGTCATCGCGGTGGTCGGCCTGTCTCCGAAACCGGACCGTCCCAGCCATGAAGTAGCCGCCTACCTGCAACGCCACGGTTATCGCATCATTCCCGTCAATCCGGCATGTGCAGGCACTCACATACTCGGCGAGCATTGCTATGCGACGCTGACACTGGCCGCCGCCGCTCTGGCGGAACAGCAAACCCGCATTGATCTGGTCGATGTATTCCGCAAGTCGGAATTGGTAGGGCCGATCGCAGATGAAGCGATTGCGGTCAGGGCCAGGGGCTTGTGGCTGCAAATCGGCGTGATCAATGACGCGGCAACAGACAAGGCGCGCGCTGCCGGCCTCGATGTGGTGGCCGATCGCTGTACCAAAATCGATCACGCGAGATGGCGTGCCCGGCAACCCCAACAAGGATGAAGATGGCTAGCGCCCAGCAACTGTTCCGTGCAGGAAAAAATCAAAAAGTCGTGGATGCAGCGGCTGGCGAGAAGCCTTTGTCCAGCGGCGACAAGGCGCAGGATAAAGTACAGGTCGAAAAGATGGCGCAGCAGATCGCCGAGCTGCAAGACATCCTGTATGCCGAGCGCAAGCACAAGATACTGATCGTGTTGCAGGGCATGGATACCTCCGGCAAGGATGGCACGGTGCGCGGCGTACTGGGCAAGATAGATCCCCTGGGCGTACGAAGCATCGCCTTCAAGGCGCCGAGCCCGCCGGAACAAGCCCACGATTTCCTGTGGCGCATCCATCAGCAAATGCCAGGACAGGGCGAGTTCGTCATCTTCAATCGCAGCCACTATGAAGATGTACTGGTCACGCGCGTGCATGACTGGATAGACGACAAGGAGTGTGCGCGGCGCTATGCACACATCCGCGACTTTGAACGGATGCTGAGTGAAACCGGTACCGTGATCCTGAAATTCTTTTTGCACATATCTAGCGACGAGCAAAAGCAAAGGCTGGAAGAGCGCATAGCCGATCCGGACAAGCACTGGAAATTCGATCCCAACGACCTGGAAGAGCGCAAGTTCTGGCCCGAATATCAGCGCCTGTATGCGCAGGCAATAGCAGAAACTGATGCCGACCACGCTCCCTGGTACGTGATCCCGGCAGATTCAAAAACGCATCGCAATCTGGCGATTGCGACCGTCATACTGGAAACCTTGCAGAAATTGAAACCTGCCTACCCGCCCGGGAATCCGGAATATGCGAAGCTGAAAGTCATCTAGCAGGTCGCGGACTTGAAACGCTGCGCGATATGGCAGTGGTCTTTACACAGACCACATGAACCAGACGCCAGCCAGCAGCGCGCCGACGCTGGTCATCACGGCGATGCTGCGCACGGTGTGCAATTGGGTCCACAGCAGCAAACCGGTAATCGACAACAAAATCAGACTGCCGGCTATCGTATCGGCCAGCAAGACCCAGAATGCGCTCACGCCGACAGACTTGTGCAGTCGCGTCAACGTCCCTATCGGCGTCGCATCGACATGATCAAGTTTAATGAAACGATTGCCGACAAAATATTCGGCAGATACACCGCGATCGGGCCGGTTCAATGAAATGGTCCAGCGCTCGGGTTGTTGCAACTCGCGGCCATCCCATACGACTTTTCTGGCTGGATGGGATTTGACGGCGGCCGGGGCTGTGGGGACAAAATTCAATTCATTCTGCAGCCATGCCGACATTTCTTCGGGGCTGGAAAAATCATGCGCCGGCAGCGTTAGCTGCGCGCTGGTCTGTATGGTTTGCGTGACGGGAATCTTCAGGATTGCGCGATGATTGAGCAGGATGCCGGTTGCACCGAACAGCAGGCCGAACACGGCACCCCACAAGCCGACATACAAATGGATTTTCCGCAGCCATGTGAGAAATATTGCGCGCCTGCTGCGCTGGCGCTTGTTCGAGCCAGTGGCAGACAAGGATACGGATGCGCCATCACGCTTGCGGAAAAGTATGTCGGAACTCATTACTTATTCCATTACATACCTGGGCGGGCGTACCGGTCCTGCATGGGCGCCGCTCTTTTTGGTAAAGGTATAGGTCAGGTGATTGCGCAGATTGTCATACTGCTGGCCCGAAAACTCGCCTGTAGTGCGATCGATATGCAATACATGCACAACATACTGCCCGTGCCATGGCGTATTGATTTCGACTGCGCCCTGCGCATCAGTCTTGTGTTCCTGCATCCATGTATTCGGCGCAATCACTTCAAGCTTGGCATTTTTCAGCGGCTGTCCACGGTATAGCAAAATAAAGGAATTTGGTTTGCTGCCTTGCGTGATATCCAGCGCCAGCGGCGAGGTCGTACCAGCGGCTAAAGGCAGGCCAAGGCGCGCATAGTAATTGGACTTCGCCATACCAAGATTGCTCTTGCTCAGATCGGCCACGGCTACTGATTCTTCCCGTGCCAATACGGTGGCTGCCTTGCCGCTGGCGATAGCCAGATGGTTTGCATTGCGATGGAGCTCAAGCGGCGCAACCTTGTCAGCCGTGAACGCTTGCGGGGCCGCAATTCGGTCCAATTTGCCGGGGCTTTTTTCTTTCAATTGCGCGTCGACTTCGCCGTAATACAGCGATGCGCCTGCCTTGCCGGATTCCAGCCAGAGGTAATGTGCTTGTGCCATGCCGCTGGCTAGTAGCGATGCGCAGCAGGCTGCGGCGAATATCGGTTTGATGAAGTTTTTCATGGTTTTCCAATTTTTTACAGTTTTGCCCACAAGCGAAAATGGTCGTGGGCATGTCGCTATCAGAATGCGTAACGTGCGGTCAGGGTTGCAGAGCGTGGCGCGCCAGGCAGCAGCGAATTCGCCACACTGCTGTGGGCCGATGCAATATATTCTTTATCGAAGATATTGTAGATATTCAACTGCAGATCGAAGCCCTTGATTTTGTACGAGACCATCGCATCCATGGTTGTATAGCTTGGTAATGTGACGGTGTTGTAAGTGTCGGCAAAGCGGGTGCCGACATAGTTAAGGCCCGCACCGGCAGTCCAGTTTGGCGCCAGCCCTTTCGTCAACCATACGTTGCCGCTATGCTCCGGCGTCACCGAGGCATTTTTCCCCTGTGCGGCAATGCCGTCCGCCACGCCGGCGACGTTTTTGCTAACCGCGCTGGATTTGCTGATCTTTGCATCCAGATAAGCGTAACCGGTCGACATTCTCCAGCCGTTGGACAAATCTCCAGCAAGCGTCAGCTCGATACCATTGGTGCGTTGTGTGCCTACCGCGGTCGTAACACCTGCAGGGTTGGTGGTAGTCATGTTGCTGCGTTCCAGATTGAACAAGGCCGCAGTCGCAGTTGCCTTGCCATCAAACAAATCTATCTTGGTGCCGATTTCCTTGCTGATGGTTTCTTGCGGCGCAAACACTGCATTGGCTGCAGTCAGATTGAAATTTTCTGCCGATGGCTGGAATGATTTGCTGACCGAAGCATAGTAAGACTGCGTGGTGGATGGTTGATATACAACACCGGCGCGCGGGCTCCATGCGTTATCGGTGCGGCCAGGTATGTTGGCTACCCGTACTTCTTGCTTGAAGGAGTCGTAGCGGATGCCGAGCAAGGCTTTCCATTTGTCAGACAGGGAAATCAGATCCTGGACATAAGTACTGGCAGTAGTGCTGCTGCCGGTATTTGATGATGCTGCTGTCACGGCCAGATTTGCGGTGCTGGCGCTGGGAGCGACGGGATTAAACGCATCGACGGCCACGGCCGTTCCTGAGCGGACCAGTTGCGTCCGGTCTTGCACGCCGAACTCGACGCCATACAAGATCTGGTGCGCCATGCCGGCCAGTGTAGTGTTTTGCGTCAATTCGGTTTGGTTGAATACGCCATGCTCATCGCGCGCAATCGCACTGCGCGTCCGCGCTACCTGATAGCCCGAAGCAAAAGCCGCATTGGCTGTTACCGCACCTGGTATGGTGTTGACGCGATCAAGCTTGTATTGGTAGTAACGGAAGGCATTGCGGATCGACCATTCGCTGTTGAAGCGATGATCGAGGGCAATGCTGCCTGCGCTGACAGTTGCTTCTACCGAATCGGCATCGCGTGCGTTCGCTGCGCCATAGTAAGTTTTAGGATCGACCTTGATAGGCAGGCCATTGAATGACGGAATGCCAAAGTCGGTGACACGTTTGTCATGCAGATATTCAGCTTGCAGCAAGAGGCTGGTATCAGCATCGATTTTGATTTTCATTGAAGGGGCGAACGCTTCACGCTCCAGGAATTGCTGGTCGCGGAAACTGTCTGCACGTTCGACGGCACCCGTGATGCGGAATGAAATATTGTTGTCTTCGAGATTGCGTGCAATGTCGAACTCGCCGCGACGTTGATTCCAGCTGCCCACTTGCAAGCTCGCTTCATTCTTGTCGATGCCAGGTTTTTTGGTGATGCGATTGATCATGCCGCCCGATGAGCCGCGACCGTACAGTACCGATGCCGGGCCTTTGACGACTTCGATTTGCTCGATGTTCGACATATCGCGGAAATACAGGGCGTCATCACGGATGCCATCGATAAATTGATCGCCGATCGAAGAGAAGCCGCGGATGAATACCTGATCGCGCTGGCCATCGCCATGAGTGAGGCTCACACCGGGCACGGATTTCACCGCATCTTCCATGGACCGCACACCCTTGTCGCGCATCAATTCCTGTGTAATGACATTCACCGTTTGCGGGATGTCGCGCAAAGGCGCGTTGATCTTGGTCGCGCTGGTCGCAGTTGTCGGATTGTAGGATGGTTCGTTACCTTGTACCGTCACTGCGGGCAATGTTGCCTCGGCCGGCGTGGTTTGCGCAAAGGCCGCTTGCTGCATCAGGGGAAAAGAAAACGCAGCCAGCAAAGCGGCTGTCAGGGGGGTAAGGCGGTGATTCATTACTATCCTTTAGTCAACTGGAGTATTAGCTGGCTATCGGATAAAACCGCTTGGCTTGCCGGGAAATTATTGTGTACGAGAAAATTGTGCCGGTAAAAGTTGGACTGTGGCGGCCGACTATTTAATGAATGCACGTGTTACACGGCGGAATTATAGATGAGAACAGTTATCATTACAATATCCGGGCGGTGCAGTGTTGCTTCTTTGCACATGCTCTGGCAATGTCACTGCGACGGGGCCCAGCTGGGGAAGGATTTGCTGAAGATGGAAAGAATTGCCGAAAAATTCCTGGGGCATTGAAGCTGCGGAAAATTGCTATCGATGTAACTGGGGACAATGTGCAGACCCTGGAACGCAAGGCTGCGTAAGAGTTGTATAGGACGCAGGAAATTTTTCCTG
>NZ_JAUSME010000326.1 GCF_030645555.1 Herminiimonas sp. | reverse complement strand
GGCATCCTTGAAGAGCACGAACTCCGATTTGCTGCGCCCCTTCTCGAGCGCAGCCTTCATCTGGACTATGGTCGTGACCGGTATGCCGCCATCCTGCCCGCCATACAAACCGAGCACCGGCGCCTGCAGCCTGGCTGCGATATCGACCGGATGAGCCGGCGTCAGCGGCGTACTCGTACCGACCAGGCGACCATACCAGGCGACACCGGCCTTGATATGCGGATTGTGCGCGGCGTACATCCAGGTAATGCGTCCACCCCAGCAAAATCCGGTGATACCGAGCTTGTTCGTATTGCCGCCATTGGCCTTGGCCCATGCCACCACCGCATCGAGGTCCGTCATCACCTGTGCATCCGGCACCTTGCTGATGATTTCCTTCTGCAACTCGGCTATCGTGCCGTACGCGCCCGGGTCGCCCTGACGGACGAATAATTCAGGCGCCAGCGCCAGATAACCCAGCCTGGCAAAGCGGCGCGCCACATCGGCGATGTATTCATGCACGCCAAAAATTTCCGAGATGACCAGTATCACCGGCAGATTGGTTTTGCCTTCCGGCTGCGCGCGATAGACTGGCACCGCCTGGCCATTGACCATCACCGTCACTTCGCCGACCGTCAAACCCTTTGCATCGGTCTTGACCACGCTTTGCGCATGCACCGGCAACACCGCTGCGGCAAAGCCTGTACCCAGCGCAGTTTTCAGGAAACCGCGTCTATCCACGCCATCGGATAGCGGCGTTTTGGCAACCAGACTGGCGAAATCTTCTTTCAAATTTTCCATGGCTAAGCTCCAGCGTATCGTTACGTTTGCAAATATCTGCGGCAGCATTTTCATGCATGGCGCAGACGGGGAAATCCATGTGCGAATTCATGCGCTTGATCAACACCTTCAATGCGCTGCTTAATGCGCCTCTTCCCAGTTCCTGCCGACGCCCACTTCAGCTATCAAGGGCACTTTCAATTGCGCGACATTGCGCATCAGCTCCGGCAACTTTACACGCACCAGGGCCAATTCGCTTTCCGGCACCTCCAGCACCAGTTCATCATGCACCTTCATGATCATCTTGCTCTGCAGTTTTTCCGCTTCCAGCCAGTCTTGCACGGCGATCATCGCCAGCTTGATCAAGTCGGCCGCCGTGCCTTGCATGGGCGCATTGATCGCAGCGCGCTCGGCGCCCTGACGGCGCGGGCCATTCGGCGAATTGATTTCCGGCAGCCACAGGCGACGGCCAAATACGGTTTGCACATAGCCGCGCGCCTTGGCTTCCAGCCGCGTCTCATCCATGTAACGCTTGACGCCGGCGAAGCGGTAGAAATATTTTTCGATATAGCTTTGTGCAGCCGAGCGTTCTATACCCAGATTGCCGGCCAGACCGAATGCGCTCATGCCGTAGATCAAGCCGAAGTTGATCACTTTCGCATAACGCCGCTGTTCACTATCCACGTCAGCAGCATTGACGCCAAAAATTTCTGCCGCGGTGGCGCGATGTATATCGACCCCTTCGGCAAATGCGCGCAACATGTTTTCATCGCCCGAGATGTGCGCCATGATGCGCAATTCGATTTGCGAATAATCGGCCGACACGATCACGCTGCAGGGCGGCGCGATGAAGGCTTCGCGTATGCGGCGTCCCTCTGCATTGCGCACCGGGATGTTTTGCAGATTGGGTTCGTTCGATGACAGCCGCCCGGTAACGGCGACGGCTTGCGCATAATTGGTATGCACGCGCCCGGTGCTCGGATCTATCATCTTCGGCAACTTGTCAGTGTAGGTCGACTTCAGTTTCGACAGGCCGCGATATTCGAGCAAGACCTTGGGCAGCGGATAATCTTCCGCCAGCTTTTGCAGCACTTCTTCATCGGTGGATGGCGCGCCGGATGGCGTTTTCTTGACCACCGGCAGCTGCAGTTTTTCAAAGAAGATTTCGCCTATCTGCTTGGGCGAATTCAGGTTGAACGGCTGGCCTGCAAGTTCGTATGCGCTCTGCTCGATTTCCAGCATGCGCTTGCCGAGTTCACTGGACTGAATGGCCAGCAAGGCGGGATCGATCAAGACGCCATTGCGCTCGATCTTTTGCAACACGACTGCAGTCGGCACTTCTATTTTTTCATAAATGTAAGTCAGGCCGGCATCTGCCGCCACATGCGGCCACATGCTCAGGTGCAGCTGCAGCGTGATGTCTGCATCTTCTGCCGCATAGTCGGTCGCGCGCGCGATGTCGACCTGGTCGAAACAGATTTGCGACGCGCCCTTGCCGCACACTTCCTGGAAAGTGATGGTCTTGCGATTCAAATGACGCAAAGCCAGACTGTCCATATCGTGACTGCGGTGCGATTCGAATACATAGGATTCGAGCAGGGTATCGTGCGCGATGCCGCGCAGCTGCACGCCTTGATTGGCAAAGATATGGCTATCGTATTTCAGGTTTTGCCCGACTTTCAGCTTGCTGTCATCTTCCAGCCAAGGACGTAACTTTTGCAGCACTAGATCGCGCGACAATTGCGGCGGCGCATCCTGATAGCGATGCGCCACAGGTATGTAGGCTGCCACGCCCGGCTCGCAGCACAGCGAGATGCCGACCAGCTGCGCCTGCATAGGCTCCAGCGAGGTAGTTTCGGTATCGATAGACGTCAAGGCGGCGGCATTGATTTTTTGCAGCCAGCGGTCAAGGTCGGCTTCGGTCAATACCGTTTCGTAATGTTTTTCCACTGGCGGCACGTCAGTATCAAACAAGGCGCCTTGCGGTGCCGTTGCTGGCGCAGCCACACCAGCACCAGCAGGCGATGCGGCATCTTCCGTCAACTCGCGCAACCAGCTCTTGAAACCATTGCGCTTGAAGAAGGCGATCATCGCTTCCTTGTCTTCCGGCTGCTGCGTCAATGACTCCGGAATCGATGTCATGTGTGCAGACAGGTCGCAATCCGTTTTGACCGTGATCAAGACTTTCGCTTGCGGCAACCAGTCGAGTGCGCTGCGCAAATTCTCGCCAACTACGCCCTTGATGTCCGCCGCATGCGCGACGATGCCGTCCAGCGTGCCATATTGCGTCAGCCATTTCACCGCCGTCTTCGGACCGACCTTGCTGACGCCCGGCACATTGTCGACGGTGTCGCCTATCAAGGTCAGGTAATCGACGATGCGTTCCGGCGGCACGCCGAATTTGTTCACCACGCCATCACGATCGAGCTTTTCATTACTCATCGTATTGACCAGCGTGACATGTTCATTGACCAGTTGCGCCAGATCCTTGTCGCCAGTCGAGATCACCGTTGACATCCCATGCCTGACTGCATCGACGGCCAGCGTGGCGATCACGTCATCGGCCTCTATACCTTCTATCATCAGGATGGGCCAGCCCATCGCACGCACGGCTTCATGTATCGGTTCGATCTGGCGCACCAGGTCTTCCGGCATCGAAGCGCGCTGCGCCTTGTATTCGGCATACAAATCGTCGCGGAAAGTCTTGCCTTTGGCATCGAAAACGCAAGCCATGTAAGCGCTCGGGTAATCCTTGCGCAGGCGGCGCAGCATATTGATCATGCCGTAGATGGCGCCAGTCGGCGCCCCTTCCGGGCCGCGCAAATCCGGCAGCGCATGGAAAGCACGGTACAAATAGCTGGAGCCATCGACTAATAACAGGGTTTTATTCATAGGGATACGGTAGGCAAGACGGCCGGCTGAGGGCGTAGGCACTCATGGCAAATGGCTACGATTATCGCAGAGTTTGCGCCACCAAATTACCCAAACCCGGGACCCGCCTGGAATGTGGGCAAATAGGCATACGTGCAAAATTGGCATTATGCACAGCCGGCCTCATGAACTGCGCGGCAAACCGAACTAATTTACTGCAGGCATGAGCCGGTTTGCTACAATGAAGCACATTGGTTTCCTTTTAACGACGGCTTCTTCATACATCATGCGCACATTCAAACTCTGGTCACTTATTACGATTTCCGCTGCGGTCATCGCAACACCTCTGCTTGTCAGCGCACAATCGACCCCGCCGGCCAAGGATATCGCGCCGCCACCGCCGCAAATGCAGCGCCTGGAAGAAGGCGAAGCGCCTGCTGTGACCATACGCCAGCCAGATACCAAGCAAAAAATTACCGAGAAAAAATCCCAGGGTAAAGTCACTGAAGTCAAAGTGCAGACCGGGAAAAGCACTTATTACGCCAAGCCGAATGATCCAGCCGGCAGTGCGATGCGCGGCGACGGACAAAGCGACACCACCCGTCCGGTGCAATTCAAGGTAGGCGAATTCGGGCCACCGAAAAACAAACAGGTAGAAGACGCGGCGCAAACCCTGGCACCTGCGCCTGCCAAGTAATTGCTCCACTAAAGACTGCAGCAAGCACGCTCAAAATAACGCACGCAGGTGCGTTATTTTTTTCTTTTTGATGACACGTATTTTTACTTTATTTCCTCATGGCAGTATTTACTCCGGTCAGCCTGGATGACCTCAGCTCATGGATCAAGCAATTCGATCTGGGCCGCGCGCTCGCGATCAAGGGCATTTCATCGGGCATAGAAAACACCAATTTCTTCATCACCACCGAGCGCGGCGAATATGTGCTGACCGTGTTCGAGAAACTCACTTTCGAACAACTGCCGTTTTACCTGAATCTGATGCGTCACCTGGCGGAACGCGGCGTGTCCGTTCCTGCGCCTGTCGCCAATCGCGAGGGTTCCATCATCAATGCACTGCATGGCAAGCCGGCCTCTATCGTGACCAAGCTGCAAGGCGATTGCCAGCTCTCGCCGCGGCCTGTGCATTGCGCAGCAGTCGGCGCGATGCTGGCATGCATGCACATGGCGGCAGAGGATTTTTCGATACGCCAGCCGAATCTGCGCGGCATAGCATGGTGGAATGAAACCACGCCAGTCGTCCTGCCGCACCTGTCCGACAGCGACCAGCAATTGCTGACGACTGAAATGGCTTTCCAGAATGCGTTTGCCGCAACTGACACTTACCGCGAATTGCCGAACGGCCCGATACACGCCGACCTGTTCCGCAACAATGTGATGTTTGATGGCGATGAATTGACGGGTTTCTTCGATTTCTATTTTGCCGGTTGCGATACCTGGCTGTTCGATGTTGCCGTCACCGTCAACGACTGGTGCATAGATATTGATAGCGGCGAACTCGATCAGGCACGCGTACGCGCGATGCTCGATGCCTATCATCAGATCCGGCCGTTCAGTGATGCCGAGCAAACCGCATGGCAAGCCATGCTGCGCGCTGCCGCACTGCGCTTCTGGCTGTCGCGCCTGTATGATTTCCATATGCCGCGCGATGCGGAAATGCTGACGCCGCACGATCCGGCGCACTTTGAACGTATTTTGCGCCTGCGTATCTCACAAGCTGCGCCTGCACTTTTCACGAATGCTGGATGATGGAAAAATTACCTGCAAAAACCGGTTGGTTATGGGTCAAGCAAGGCTTTGCCTTGTTCCGCAAGCAGCCGGCTGAACTGTCGACTCTCTTTTTCGGCTACATGTTCCTGATGCTGGCGCTCGGCATCATTCCTGTCATCGGTCAATTGCTGCCGCTGATACTGGTACCGCTATTTTCGATGAGTTTCATGCATGCATGCGCGTATATCGAAACCGGCAAGCGCGTGTATCCGAACCTGCTGCTGGTCGGCTTCCGCTCGCCTGCAGTGCGCACACTGATTAAATTGGGCATCCTGTATTTGCTGGCAGCGATTGTTGCAGTCGGCGCGTCCAGCCTGATCGATGGCGGCGTGTTCTGGCAAGCCATCACTGGCCAGATCGCGCTGGATGCAGAAACGGTGCGCAACTCCGACATGACGCTGGCAATGTTTTTTGCCGCCGCAGTCTACACGCCGGCAGCGATGGCATTCTGGTTTGCCGCGCCCCTGATCGCGTGGCAAGGCATGGGCGTGGGCAAGGCAATTTTCTACAGCTTTTTTGCCGTGCGTCGCGCCGGCAAGGCCTTCATCATTTACGGCCTGGCGTGGGTGACGATAGGCATGATCCTGCCGGTGATTGTGAGTTCGATTTTCGGCATGTTCTTCAACTCGCCGACTGCATCGATCTTCATATTGCTGCCGATGTCGCTGGTGCTGACCGTCATCATGTACTGCTCGTTCTATCCAACCTACACGCAAATGTTCGGCGCACCGCCGGAACCGCTGCCGTCCTGAACCAGCGGCGATGCAGGCTGCATGCCGGCATCGCCGCTCATCTTCAGCCGGCTACCTTGTCTAGCTTGGCGATACTCAAATCCAGTAACTTCATCCCGTGCCGACCGAAGTTGATATGTGCGCGCGCACTGCCGCCGCTGCCTTCGATATTGACGATCACACCTTCACCGAACTTGGCATGTGCGACTGATTCGCCTATGCGCCAGCCTGTATCTGTCTTGGCAATGCTTTGTGCAATCCTGTTGGAGCCTGCGCCGAGCGCATCTTCCCATGCCGCTTTCGGATGCGCGTACCAGTGATGCTGCTGTTGCGGCTGCACTTTGGGCGACAACCATTTCAATGAATCTTCCGGCATTTCATCGAAGAAGCGCGACTTCATGTTGTAACGCATCTGGCCGTGCAACATGCGCGTTTGTGAAAAGCTGATGTACAGGCGACGCTTGGCGCGCGTGATTGCCACATACATCAGGCGCCGCTCTTCCTCGACGCCGCCCTCTTCCTTCTGCGAATTCTCGTGCGGGAACAAGCCTTCTTCAAGACCGGTGATGAACACTGCATCGAACTCCAGGCCCTTGGCCGAATGCACGGTCATCAACTGCAAGGCATCCTGGCCAGCCTGCGCCTGATTGTCACCCGCTTCCAGCGATGCATGCGAGAGGAAAGCCGACAGCGGCGACATCACGGCAGGCAAGGGCGCATCGGCGTCCAGCACTTCGATGCCATCCTGCGTGGTAATGGCCGGCCCGGCCATCTGCTCGCTTCTGGGGCCCTGCATCGCAGGCGCGTCATGACCGAAACCTTCTTCGGAAACAAACAGGGTGGCTGCACTCACCAATTGCTCCAGATTCTCGACCCGGTCCGCACCGTCTTTTTCATTATGGAAGTGCGTCATCAAGCCGCTGGCATCGAGCACCACCTGCACCATTTCCGGCAACGGCAAATGCTGCGACTCGAAGCGTGCACTTTCCACCAGCTTGACGAAGGCGCCCAGCGAGGAACCCGCCTTGCCGGCGACATAAGGCACCGCCGCATAGAGTGAAATGCCATACTGTTTAGCGGCATCCTGCAATTGTTCGAGCGAGCGCGCACCTATGCCGCGCGTAGGGAAATTCACCACCCGCAAGAAAGCGGAATCGTTGTGCAGGTTATCCATCAACTGCAGATAGGCAATCGCATGCTTGACTTCGGCGCGCTCGAAATAGCGCTGGCCACCGTACACGCGATATGGAATACCGGCGGAAAACAAGGCATGCTCCAGCACCCGCGACTGTGCATTCGAGCGATACAGCACGGCGATGTCGCTGCGGATGGCGCCTTCCGCGATCAGGCTCTTCGTCTCTTCGATGATCCACTGCGCTTCCTGCAAATCGCTGGTGGCTTCATAGATCCGCACCTGTTCGCCGTGGCCGGCATCGGTGTGCAGATTCTTGCCCAACCGCTTCGTATTGTTTTCGATCAGCATGTTCGCGGTATCGAGTATGTGACCGTGCGAGCGATAATTCTGCTCCAGCTTGATCAGGTTCTCGACCTTGAATTCACGCTCGAAGGCGCTCATGTTGCCGACGTTGGCACCGCGGAAGGCATAGATGCTTTGGTCGTCGTCGCCGACGGCAAACACTGCACCTTGCGTGCCGGCCAGCAGCTTCAGCCAGTTGTATTGCAGGTTGTTCGTATCCTGGAATTCGTCGACCAGTATATGACGGAAGCGCGCCTGATAATGCTCGCGCAAGGGCTGGTTGCGGCTCAGCAGTTCATAGGTGCGCAGCAGCAGTTCGGCAAAGTCGACCACGCCTTCGCGCTGGCATTGCTGGTCGTAGATTTCATACAGCTCGACCATCTTGCGATTGTAATCGTCAAACGCTTCCACCTCGCTGGCGCGCAAACCCTGATCCTTGGCGCTGTTGATAAAGTACATCAGGCTGCGCGGAGGGTATTTTTCATCGTCGATATTGTTTGCCTTCAGCAAACGCTTAATCATCGACAACTGGTCTTGCGAATCAAGGATCTGGAAAGTCTGCGGCAATGCAGCGTCGCGATAATGCGCGCGCAGCAAACGGTTACACAAGCCGTGAAAAGTGCCTATCCACATGCCGCGCGTATTGATAGGCATCATCGCCGACAGGCGCGTCATCATTTCCTTCGCCGCCTTGTTGGTGAAGGTCACCGCCAGTATGCCGGACGGCGACACCTGCCCGGTCTGGATCAGCCAGGCGATGCGCGTGGTCAGCACGCGCGTTTTGCCGGAGCCGGCACCGGCCAGAATCAGCGCCGGTTGCGCAGGCAAAGTGACAGCCGCGAGTTGTTCTGGATTGAGATTGTGTAGAAGGTTTTGCATCTATCGATTATAGCCGCCGCGGGGGTGTGGCGCGGCGCTGATTGCACGCCCTTCGACGCAGCGGCCCGACATCAATTGCCGGGCTACATGCCTCGCCCCTGCAAAAAAATTGCCTGTCTTTCATCGAGCAGGATATGTCGATAAAAGACAGGCAAGGTGGATTGCTTGCGTGCGATGCACGCGCACTAAAATCAGTCAGCGAACAAACTGACGAAAGCACGCGCCGCAGCTTGCGGATCGCCGGCCAGATAAATGCTGCTGATCGCAGCCACCATATCGGCACCATTCGCAACCAGTGGCGCCGAATTTTCCTTCGTCATCCCGCCGATGACGCAGCTAGGCACCTTGCCTTGCGCCTTCCATTCAGTGACGATAGTCGCTGCAGTCGTGACCGGATATTTCTTCACCTTCGATGGATAGAAACCGCCAAACGCGACATAGCTGGCGCCGGCCGCTTCTGCCGCATGCGCCATCTCCAGGCTGCCGTAGCAGGATGCGCCGAGGATCTTGTTCAGACCGATCGCCTTGCGCACTTCGGCGACGGCCATGTCAGTACCGCCGACGTGGATGCCGTCTGCATCGAGGTCCATGCACAAGTCTATGTAATCGTTGATGATGAACGGGCATTGGTAGCTGCGTGCCAGCGCCTGCAGGCATTCAGCCTGTTCGCGGCGCAAGGCTGCATCGGCAGTCTTGTGACGGTATTGCAGCAGGCTGACGCCGCCCTTCAATGCCAGTTCGGTGATTTCCAGCAGTTTGCGGGTGTCATCCCAGTCGGGCGTGACGAGGTATAAACCGTGCAGCTTGGATGCGTTATTCATGGGTATCCGTGTTCTGTTCTATGCGTTTATATTGCGTTCTACACTACGCGGCCAGCCATAGGCGACGAAGGCGAAGCGGAAAAGCGTTTGGCGATGCGGCCTGCGAGGTAGGCGTTGCGGCCGGCGTCTATGCCCAGCTTCATCGCATGCGCCATGCGCACCGGGTCTTGCGCACCGGCTATCGCGGTATTCATCAAGACGCCATCGCAGCCGAGTTCCATCGCAATTGCGGCATCCGATGCCGTGCCGACGCCGGCATCGACGATGACCGGCACTTTGGATTGCTCGATGATCAGCGACAGATTCCACGGATTCAGTATGCCCATGCCGGAGCCGATCAGCGAGGCCAGCGGCATGATGGCGGCGCAACCTATGTCTTCCAGCATGCGCGCCTGGATAGGATCATCGCTGCAGTAGACCATCACGTCGAAACCATCCTTGACCAGTATTTCAGCAGCCTTCAGGGTTTCCGGCATGTTCGGGAACAGCGTCTTTTCATCGCCGAGAACTTCGAGCTTGCAGAGCTTGTGGCCGCCAAGGATTTCGCGGCCCAGTTGCAGCGTGTAGATGGCATCGGCAGCGTTGTAACAACCTGCAGAATTCGGCAACAAGGTGAATTCGGACGGCGGCAATACGTCGAGCAAACTCGGCGCATTCGGGTCCTGCCCTATATTGACGCGGCGGATCGCGACCGTGACGATTTGTGCGCCACTGGCCAGGCTGGCCTCACGCGTCTGCGCCAGGTCCTTGTATTTGCCGCTACCGACCAACAGGCGCGAGCGGTAAGTGGTGCCGGCTATGGTCAGCAAGTCGTCGGTAAAAGTATTCGTAGTCATGAAGGTTTCTGATTCCTGTTCAGGCACACACAATAAGCACGCAAGGCAGCTGCCTTGCGCTTGTTCCTATGATCAGCCACCGCCTATCGCACGCACGACATCGACGCGGTCGGCCGGCTGCAACCGCCGTTGCGCCCACAGGCTGCGCGGCACGATCTCGCGATTGATGGCGACGGCAACCGCCTTGCCGGCCAGCGACAATGCAGCGATCAACTGCTCTACATTTTGGTCCGCTTCCAGCTGATGGGCAGCACCGTTTAATTCAATTTCTATCATCGCGTCACTATTTTCAATCAGGGTGGGTGCTGCTTGCATGGCTAGAACCAAGTCAGATCAGCAGCCATTTCTTCTGCCTGGCACATGACTAGCTGCTCAAACACCGCATATTGCACAAAAATCAAGGCCTGCATCCATCCACGGAGACCAGAATTCTACCTCCATTTGCCTGGTCCGAGGCAATGCAGCCCTCATCGTCACTTATAATGCTCGATTCGATACAATTCTTTCAAAATCATGGAATTAGCAAAATCTTTCGATCCAGCCGACATAGAAGCGTTCTGGCGTAGCGAATGGGAAAAACGCGGCTACTACGCCGCGACCACCGATGCCGGCAAACCCGCATTCAGCATCCAGTTGCCGCCGCCTAACGTCACCGGCACTTTGCATCTGGGTCACGGCTTCAACCAGACCATCATGGACGGCCTGACGCGCTATCATCGCATGCGCGGCTTCAACACGGCATGGATTCCCGGCACCGATCATGCTGGTATCGCCACGCAAATCGTGGTTGAGCGCCAGCTTGATGCGCAGAAAATAACGCGCCATGACTTGGGTCGCGAAAAATTCATCGAAAAAGTCTGGGAGTGGAAAGAAAAATCCGGTTCCACCATCACTGGCCAGATGCGCCGCCTCGGAACCTCGCCAGACTGGAGTCGCGAATACTTCACGATGGATGAACCACGCTCGAAAGTTGTCACCGAAGTATTCGTGCGTCTGGTTGAACAAGGCTTGATCTATCGCGGCAAACGCCTGGTCAACTGGGACCCGGTACTCGGTACCGCTGTGTCGGATCTGGAAGTCGTCTCGGAAGAAGAAGACGGCCACATGTGGAACATCCGCTATCCATTAGCAGATGGTTCGAAATACCAGTTCCCGATTGCGTTCGATGAAGAAGGCAAAGCCACCGAATGGGAAGAGCGCGATTTCATCGTCGTCGCCACCACACGTCCGGAAACGATGTTGGGC
>NZ_JAUSME010000322.1 GCF_030645555.1 Herminiimonas sp. | reverse complement strand
ACCGGCGTCCTGCGCTTCGGTGAATTTGTCACCAAGGCAGGTCGCACCTCACCCTACTTTTTCAATGCGGGCCTGTTCAATCAGGGTCGCTCGCTGGCAAGGCTGGCAGAGTTTTATGCGCAGACGCTGATCGATTCGGGCATCGAGTTCGACATGCTGTTCGGCCCGGCGTACAAAGGCATCACGCTGGCATCGGCGACGGCAGTAGCGCTGGCCCACAAGGGGCGGGACGTGCCGTTTGCGTTCAACCGCAAGGAAGCCAAGGACCACGGCGAAGGCGGCACGATGGTTGGCGCGAAGCTGCAGGGCCGTGTGGTGATCATCGATGACGTGATTTCCGCCGGCACTTCGGTGCGTGAATCGGTCGACATGATACGCGCCGCAGGTGCGACGCCATGCGCCGTGTTGATCGCGCTGGACCGGATGGAACGCTCCGGCGCCGACAATGCGCTTTCGGCACATTCGGCGGTGCAGGAAGTCAGCAATACCTATGGCATACCGGTCGTATCGATCGGCAACCTGTCGGATTTGTTTGAGTATCTTTCGACTGCAGGCGCAGGGTCGGAGCAGGCGCAGTACAAGGATGCGGTTGCCGCTTACCGTGAAAGGTACGGCGTGAGTTAAGGCAGTCTTTTCTTTCCAGGGAGTGCAATGAAGGGCGCAGTCAAGACACTGGTTTTCCTCTCGCTGATGCAGGCGGCATATGCAGATGCCGCCATTTTCATGTGCCGCGATGCATCTGGCCGCACGCTGACTTCAGATCGCCCTATCCCGGAATGCGCAGACCGTGCAATACGCGAGTACGGCAACAATGGCGCGGTGAAAAGGGATATCTCTGCACCGCTGACTGCCGAGCAAAGCCGCGAAAAACTTTTGCAGGAAGAAAAGAAAAAAGCCGAACGTCTGGCCGCCGAGGAGCAGAAAAAAGCGGATCGCGCGCTGGTCTCCCGTTACCGCAGCGAAGACGATATTGCACAGGCCCGCAAGCGCGATACCAGCGTCGTGAGCGAACAGATTGCCCAGCAAAAAAAGGCTTTGTCGAATGTCGACAAAGAATGGAAAGAAGCGCAGGCTGCAGTCGAGGCGCAAAAAAAGCGCGGCCCTGTGTCGGCAGGTTTGCAATACAAGCTGGAGCGGGCCGAGCAAGGCGCGCGCGATCTGAAGCTAAGGCTGCATGAAAGCGAAGTCGAACTCATGCGCGTCGATGCGAAATACGATTTGACCTTGCTGCGTTACCGCGAAATTTCAAAAACTGCTTCATCCCGATAAGTACATCGGTATCCATGGACAGGCATGCCGGAAGCCCGGCATGTGCTCTGTTCAAATCAAGAAAGCCTGATCGATATTCGCATTTAAATTGCGGCCCCATATTCATGGGATGGCGTGACAGGCTCGCTGTATCTATCATCAGCCCCATCCGTAAAGTTGTTTCAGGCGCGTAATGCTGCGCGCACAGTGCATCTGCTTGTAGTCAACGACTGGGCGGATTCCCTATGAGCAGGCGGCCGGCTTATCCAGCACGCTCTGCTTATTCATCATTTAAAAAATTGAGTTTATGTCGATGGCGAGAATTGTGATTCGCTGGTTTGGTCTGCTGGCTTTTGTAGCCCTGGGCCTGCTTTGCCTGAATAATGCAGCGCATCGCGCCTGGGTCGCAAGCAGTGCTGCGGATGGCCACCCTTCTGCCTGGCTTTTTAGTGCAGGAAGTTTTTCAGTATGGTCAGTGGCCGCCGTGCTCGCAGGTTTCGGTATTTTTTTCCTATTTCGCGGCAGCCGGCCAGTCAGCAAATTGCCCATTTTCATCCTTGCGTTTTCATTGGCACTGGCCGTTTCCCCATTTTCCGCGAGTTCCTGGCTGTGGACGCCTGCCTCGATAGTGGAGGCCAGTGGTTGAAAGCCGAGTTCCGGTGTCGACTTGGGTAAGCGCGGTAGCTTGGCTAATGTTTTAAATGAAAAAAGCGCGCCCGTTTTACGGAGCGCGCTTTTTATTTTTGGCTTGCTTAATCAAGCCGTCAGTTTTTTCTTCAACAGCTCGGTAAGCTGGGCCGGATTGGCTTTCCCTTTGCTGGCCTTCATCGCCTGTCCCATCAGGGCATTGATAGCCTGCTCCTTGCCGGCGCGGAATTCTTCCACCGATTTGGCGTTTGCAGCCAATACGTCATCGACGATTTTTTCCAGTGCGCCGCTGTCGGAAATCTGTTTCAAGCCTTTCGACTCGATCACTTCATCGGCCAGCGTAGCGCTATCCGATTTGGCTTCCCACATTGCGCTGAATACTTCTTTCGCCAGCTTGTTGGAAATCGTGCCATCGGCGATGCGTTGCAGTAACAAGGCGAGTTGCGCTGCGGCGACCGGTGCGGCGGCGATCTCTATGCCTTCGCGATTGAGTGTCGAGGCGACGTCGCCCATCAGCCAGTTGGCGGCGGGTTTGGCTTGTTCCTTGCCGGCGATCGCCGTCACGGCTTCAAAGTAATTTGCCATCGCCTTCGATTGCGTCAGCACGGCGGCATCGTATTCCGACAATGCGTAATCGCGCACGAAACGGTCGCGCATGGCGCCCGGCAATTCCGGCATCTCGGCTTGCACGCGTGCTATCCATGCTGCGCTGATGACCAGCGGCGGCAAATCAGGATCGGGGAAGTAGCGGTAGTCGTGCGCATTTTCCTTGCTGCGCATTTCACGTGTTTCCTTCTTGTCCGGATCGTACAGGCGCGTTGCCTGCACCACGCGGCCGCCATCTTCTATCAGTTCGATCTGGCGCCGCACTTCATAGTTGATTGCATCTTCCATGAAGCGGAATGAATTCAGGTTCTTGATTTCGCAGCGCGTGCCATATTCCTTTTGCCCGACCGGGCGCACCGATACATTGGCGTCGCAACGGAAGGAGCCTTCCTGCATGTTGCCGTCGCAAATGCCTATCCAGGTCACCAGCGTGTGCAAGGCCTTGGCGTAGGCGACGGCTTCGGTTGCGCTGCGCATGTCGGGCTCGGTGACGATTTCCAGCAGCGGCGTGCCGGCGCGGTTCAGGTCTATGCCGGTCATGCCCTGGTAATCTTCATGCAGCGACTTGCCGGCATCTTCTTCCAGATGCGCGCGCGTCAATTGCACCGAGCGGATTTCGGTTTTGCCGTCGACTTCCATCGCAAACGAAACGCGGCCGCCCTGCACGATAGGCAGATCCATCTGGCTGATCTGGTAGCCCTTGGGCAGATCGGGATAGAAATAATTCTTGCGCGCAAAGACTGAGTGCGGCGCTATCGTTGCGCCGATTGCCAGGCCAAATTGAATTGCGCGTTCGACTGCGGTGCGGTTCATCACCGGCAAGGAGCCGGGCAATGCCAGGTCGACCGGCGATGTTTGCGTGTTTGGTTCGGCGCCGAATTGTGTAGGCGACCCGCTGAAAATTTTGGTCTTGGTCGTCAACTGCGTATGCGTTTCCAGACCGATTACGACTTCCCACTGCATGATGTTTCCTTACTCGCTAGTTAGCGTATTGAATTGTGCGGGCTGCGTCTTTATTCTGCCGGCTGGCGCAGATGCCAGTCAGTCGCTTGCTGATATTGATGCGCGACGTTCAGCAATTTTGCTTCGGCGAAGTAGTTGCCTATGATTTGCAAGCCGACCGGGCGCTTTGCATTCTTTTCGCCCTGGCCGAAGCCGCAGGGAATCGACATGCCGGGCAAACCTGCCAGGCTGGTCGACAGCGTGAAAATATCGGCCAGGTAATTCGCAATCGGGTCATCAGCCTTGTCGCCCAGATTCCATGCGACGGTCGGAGCAACCGGGCCCATGATGACGTCGCATTGCGTGAATGCTTGCTGGAAATCCTGCGCGATCAGGCGGCGTATTTTTTGCGCTTGCAAGTAGTAAGCGTCGTAATAACCATGCGACAGCACATAGGCGCCGACCAGTATCCGGCGTTTGACTTCATCGCCAAAACCTTGCGCGCGCGTCTTGCAATACATGTCGGACAAGTCTGTGTAGTCCTTGGCGCGGAAGCCGTAGCGCACGCCGTCGAAGCGGCTGAGGTTCGATGAGGCTTCGGCCGGTGCGATTACGTAATAAGTTGGAATCGACAGCTCGGTTTTCGGCAATGAAATATCGACCAGCGTGGCGCCGAGTTTTTCATATTCGGCCAGCGCGGCACGCACCGCTTGTTCGACATCGGCGGACAGGCCGGCGCCGAAATATTCGCGCGGGATGCCTATCTTCAAGCCTTGCAAACTCAGGTTCAAGTCGCGCGTGAAGTCTTCCTTGTCGCGCTCTATGCTGGTCGAATCGCGTTCATCGAAGCCTGCCATTGCATTGAGCAGCAAGCCGCAATCTTCAGCCGATTTGGCTATCGGTCCGCCCTGGTCCAGCGACGAGGCAAACGCGATCATGCCGAAGCGCGACACGCGGCCGTAAGTCGGCTTGATGCCGGTCACGCCACACAAGGATGCCGGCTGGCGTATCGAGCCGCCAGTGTCGGTGGCGGTCGATGCCGGTGCCAGGCGCGCCGCAATGGCGGCAGCAGAGCCACCCGAAGAACCGCCCGGGATTGCCGTCTTGTCCCACGGATTTTTGACTGCGCCGAAGTAGGAGTTTTCATTCGACGAGCCCATCGCAAATTCATCGCAATTCAATTTACCCAGCGTCACCATGCCGGCTTGGTTGAAGTTTTCGACCACGGTTGCATCGAAGGGGCTGGTGTAGTTTTCGAGCATCTTCGAGCCGGCGGTCGAGCGCCAGCCGCGCGTGACGAAAATATCCTTGTGCGCGATCGGGATGCCGGTCAACACAGTGGCGTCGCCGCTGGCAAGGCGTTGATCTGCCGCCGCGGCCTGCTGCAGCGTCAGCGCATCATCCACATGCAGGAAGGCATTGAGGTCGCTGCTCTTGATGCGCTGCAAAAACAGCTGCGCCAGTTCGGTCGCGGAAATCTTTTTCGCGTGCAGCAGGACGGATAATTCTTTGATGGTTTTGGTATGCATATTCGATATCGGGTGTTCGGTTGCGGAGCGTGCTGGCGCTCCGGTTGCGCATGGGTATGCGGATTATTCGATGACTTTAGGCACCAGATACAGGCCGTCCTGGCATGCCGGGGCGACTTTTTGATATTCGTCGCGCCGGTTCGGCTCGCTCACTATGTCGTCGCGCAAGCGCAGCGACAGGTCCGGCAGCAAGGCTGCGATCGGATGGCTCAGCGGTTCTACGCCGGTGGTATCGACGGCACTCAATTGTTCAACCAGTGCAAAAATGCCATTCAGCTTGTCCAGCGTTTGTGCAGATTGCGCATCGGTGAGTTCGATTTGCGCGAGCATGGAGAGGCGTTTGACATCGGAAAGTTCGAGGGACATGGTTGGATCGCGGTCTGGCCGCTGTTCAATGTTAAAAGGATCAGGAAGCGCAAAAGTCTTCTTGTGCCTGCAAAGCTTGTGCAAAATGGAACATCAAGCTTACATTTTTGGCGTTTTTGCCGACTAATTTAAGGTAAATTATAAGGTAGAATATCGGGTTAATGCCTTGCTGGCGCTGATATTGAGCCGCCACCGGTAATAAATCCTTTTTATATTTACTCATTTACTTAATTAAACGCACCTTTGTTGCGCACCGGGACAATTCATGTTTGGATTTCTACGTAGTTACTTTTCGAACGATCTGGCTATCGATCTGGGTACCGCGAATACACTGATTTATGTCCGCGGCCTGGGCATAGTGCTCGATGAGCCTTCCGTTGTGGCGATTCGCCAGCAAGGCGGTCCTAACGGCAAAAAAACCATCATGGCCGTTGGCAAGGAAGCCAAGCAGATGCTGGGCAAGGTGCCGGGTAACATCGAGGCGATCCGCCCGATGAAAGACGGCGTGATCGCCGACTTTACCGTCACCGAGCAAATGCTCAAGCAATTCATCCGCATGGTGCACGACACCAAACTGTTCAAACCTTCACCTCGCATCATCATTTGCGTGCCTTGCGGCTCCACCCAGGTGGAACGTCGCGCGATCCGCGAATCCGCGCTCGGCGCAGGTGCGGCGCAGGTGTACCTGAATGAAGAGCCGATGGCAGCAGCGATCGGCGCCGGCTTGCCGGTGTCGGATGCAACCGGTTCGATGGTGGTCGATATCGGCGGTGGCACTACCGAAGTCGGCATCATCTCGCTCGGCGGCATGGTCTACAAAGGCTCGATCCGCGTCGGTGGTGACAAATTCGATGAAGCGATCGTCAACTACATCCGCCGCAACTACGGCATGCTGATCGGCGAGCAAACCGCGGAAGCGATCAAGAAGGAAATCGGTTCCGCCTTCCCGGGCTCCGAAGTGCGCGAAATGGAAGTCAAGGGTCGCAACCTGTCGGAAGGCATCCCGCGCTCGTTCACGATTTCCAGCAATGAAATCCTGGAAGCCTTGACCGATCCGCTCAACAACATCGTTTCCGCCGTCAAGAACGCGCTGGAACAGACGCCGCCGGAACTCGGTGCCGACATCGCTGAAAAAGGCATGATGCTGACCGGCGGTGGCGCCTTGCTGCGCGATCTGGATCGCCTGATGATGGAAGAAACCGGTTTGCCAGTGATCGTGGCCGAAGACCCGCTGACCTGCGTGGTGCGCGGTTCCGGCATGGCGCTGGAGCGCATGGATAAACTGGGTTCGATCTTCTCTTACGAATAATCGACCTGCAACCGTCTCACCATCTGACTGGCTGACATGCGCAATGTCATGAAAGCACCTACCTTTGAAACGCAGGCTGCGGCTGCCGGACTTCATGTCCCGGCAGCCAGCTTTGTTTCGGCACTTCCGGCCTGCTGCGCCCGCAAGCAATAAATGGAATACAGCCCGCCGCCACTCTTCAAGCAAGGTGCTTCAGCACGTGCAAAGATGGTGTTCTTCTCCCTGATTGCCCTGGCGCTGCTGGCAGTTGATTCGCACGTGCGTACCCTGGCCGTTGTACGCCAGGTTGTTTCAACCGCACTCTACCCGCTGCAGGTGGTTGCGCTCGCGCCGCGCGATGCCGTGTATTACGTCGGCGATTATTTTGCTTCCCTGGCCGATCTCCAGACTGAAAACGAAAAACTCAAGGTGCAGCAAACTGTCAATGCGCGCACCTTGCAGCAGGGGCAGCAATTGCTGGCTGAAAACGCACAGCTGCGCCATTTGCTGGGCACCAGCGAACGCCTACCGGTGAAATCCGTGCTGGGCGAGATTCTGTACGATACGCGCGATGCATTTACACGCAAGATAGTGCTCGATCGCGGCACCCAGCATGGCGTCGCGCTCGGGCAGCCGGTGATTGACCATGTCGGCGTGGTCGGCCAGGTTACGCGGGTTTTCCCCTTTACCTCTGAAGTGACCTTGTTGACTGACAAGAATCAGGCGATACCGGTGCAGGTTGTGCGTAACGGTTTGCGCAGTGTGGCTTATGGTCGCGGACAGTCCAATGAGCTGGATCTGCGTTTCATGCCGACTAATGCCGATATACAAAAAGGCGATGTGCTGGTGACGTCCGGTATAGACGGCATTTATCCGGCCGGCCTGGCAGTGGCCACGGTGTCGCAGGTGGAAAGCAAATCGCTTGATTCGTTTGCGCGTATCGTCTGTCATCCATCTGCCGGTATCGATCGCAATCGCCAGCTATTGATCTTGCTGTCGGAAGCCAAGCTGGCGCCTCGCCCGGTCGACGATGCGAAAGAAAAGAACACGAAAATGTCCGGCATCCTGCGGCACGCAGCCAGCAGAACCAACGGCACGTCCGGCAAAGGCATGGATGTGCCGCCTGCTCAACCACCAGCTTCACAGCCTGCAGCGTCTTCGCGATGAATCATCAGCCACATTACATCCTGTTGCCGGCCAGCCCGCTCTTTATCGCGGTCAGTTTGATCGCGGCATTCCTGCTGAACCTGCTGCCGTGGGGACAGTGGATAGGCATTCCCGATTTTGTGGCGCTGATACTGGTGTTCTGGAGCATGCATCAGCCGCGCAAGGTTGGCATCGGCGTTGCATTCTTCATGGGTTTGCTGATGGATGTGCACGATGCTGCGGTGCTTGGTGAAAATGCGCTGGCTTATACCTTGCTGTCCTACTTTGCCATCATGATCCATCGCCGCGTATTGTGGTTCCCGGCCGGCACGCAAGCCTTGCATGTGTTCATGCTGCTGCTGGTGGCGCAGGTGGTGGAACTCATCGTCAGGGTGATGGTGGGCGGCAGATTTCCCGGCTGGCTGTATTTCACGGAGAGCGCAGTGGCTGCCTTGCTATGGCCGCTGGTGACGTGGATATTGCTTGCGCCGCAACGCCGGGCGATCAATCGCGATGATACGCGCCCGATTTGATCGGACGGGGTATCCGTTCGCCATGCAGGCAGTGGCAGAATTTTCACATGGAATGCCGGCTGGTCTTTTCTGGATGGGCCCGGAATCCGATGGCTGGCCGGTATTTGAAAACGAATGACTGAATTAAAAAATACCGAACGCGAATTACACCTCTTTCGCCTGCGCCTGTCGGTGGCGGGCGGGGTGGTGTTCATCCTGTTCGCGTGTTTGCTGGCGCGGTTTATCTGGCTGCAGGTATACAAGCACAACGATTATGTCGCGCAGGCTGAAGATAACCGGATTTCGATCGTCCCGGTGGTGCCGAATCGCGGCCTGATACTGGATCGCAATGGCGTTGTGCTGGCGCGCAATTACTCTGCCTACACGCTGGAGATCACGCCATCCAAAATCAATGGCGACCTGGAAACGCTGATCGATGAACTGGCCACGCTGGTGGATATCCAGCCCAGGGATCGCAAACGCTTCAAGAAGCTGCAGGAAGAATCGCGCAATCTGGCCAGTTCGCCCATACGTGTGCGCCTGAGCGATGAAGAGGTTGCCCGGTTTTCTGCGCAGCGCTATCGTTTTCCCGGCGTTGAGATACAGGCGCGGCTGTTCCGCCAGTACCCGCTCGGCGCGGTCGCCTCGCATGTGATCGGCTATATCGGCCGCATCAATCAGCGCGATGCAAAGGAAATTGACGGCAGCGACGATGCGACCAATTACCGCGGCACCGAGCACATCGGCAAGGAAGGCCTCGAGAAAAACTACGAAGAGCAACTGCACGGCAAGACCGGCTATGAAGAAGTGGAAGTCTCGGCCGGTGGCCGTCCTATCCGCACCCTGTCGCGCACGGCCGCGACACCGGGCGACAACCTGATATTGTCTATCGATATCGAATTGCAGAAAGTCGTCGAACAGGCATTTGGCGACAGGCGCGGGGCCCTGATTGCAATCGAGCCGTCAACCGGCGATATCCTGGCCTATGTTTCCATGCCTACCTTCGATCCGAATCTGTTCGTCGAAGGCATAGACCAGCAGAATTGGGATGCGCTGAATAATTCGCCGGATTTTCCCTTGTTGAACCGGCCGTTGTCGGGCTCATATCCGCCGGGCTCGACTTACAAGCCGTTCATGGCATTGGCAGCGCTGGAGCTGGGCAAGCGCAGGGCGACTGATGCGATATCCGATCCGGGGTTTTTTATTTTCGGCAATCACCGCTTCCGTGATGATAAAGAGGGCGGGCATGGCATGGTCGATATGTATAAATCGATAGTGCAATCCTGCGATACTTATTACTACTTGCTGGCCAACGACCTCGGTGTCGATGCGATACATGACTTCATGAAGCCTTTCGGCTTTGGCCAGAAAACCGGTATCGATCTCAGGTTTGAGCGCACCGGCGTGTTGCCGTCCACCGCATGGAAGGCCGCTGCCTACAGAAAACCGGAACAAAAGAAATGGTATGCAGGCGAAACCATTTCGATCGGCATCGGCCAGGGCTACAACTCGTTTACACCATTGCAGCTGGCGCAAGCCACCTCTATCCTCGCCAATAACGGTGTGGTGATGAAGCCGCATCTGGTGAAGGTGATAGAAAATGGCGCCACGCGCCAGCGCACGCTCACCGTGCCGAAGGAAAGTTACCGGATTCCATTGAAGCAGGAATATATCGATATCATCAAGAACGCGTGGGTTGGCGTGGCGAAGGAGGGTACGTCGGCACGCATCTTCGCCAATGCCGGTTACGTGTCGGCCGGAAAAACGGGGACGGCGCAGGTGATTGCGATCAAGAAAAATGAAAAATACGATGCCAGCAAGATATCGGATCGCCATCACGACCATGCCTTGTACACTGCGTTTGCACCAGCCGACAAGCCACGCATTGCGCTGGCACTGATCGTCGAAAACGGCGGCTTTGGCGCCGCGTCTGCGGCACCGATCGCCAAGCAGGCGATGGATTTTTATCTGCTGGGCAAGCGGCCTGATATCAAGGCGCCCGCCAAACCCATACTGGAGCCTATAGATGAACACGGGCATTGAACCGATAGGGTGCGCAGATGAATAACAAGCGCTCGCTGCTGCAAGTCATCCGGCCGTATACCGAGGTATTTGACGGCCCCCTGGTGCTGATAGTCGCCCTGATTCTGGCTCTCGGTACCCTGACGCTGTATTCGGCTGGCATTGATTTCCCCGGTCGCGTTGAAGATCACGTGCGCAACATCATGATTGCCTTCATCGTGATGTGGATAGCCGCAGTGGTGCCTCCGCAAACCCTGATGCGCTTTGCCGTGCCCCTGTACCTGACCGGGATCGTGCTGCTGCTGGCAGTGGCGCAATTCGGTTTGATCAAAAACGGCGCGCGGCGCTGGGTTGATCTCGGCATCATCATCCAGCCATCAGAAATCATGAAAATTGCGATGCCGATGATGCTGGCATGGTTTTTCCAGAAGCGCGAAGGCATGACGCGCTGGCGCGAATTTCTGGTCGCCGGCCTGCTGTTGATCGTGCCGGTCGGATTGATCATGCGCCAGCCGGATCTGGGGACCTCGCTACTGGTTCTGGCGGCCGGTTTTTACGTGATTTTTCTCGCCGGTTTGTCGTGGAAAGTGATGCTGGCTGCTGCGGTTGCCGTGCTGGCCAGCCTGCCGGTAGTGTGGTCGATGCTGCATGACTATCAAAGAGGCCGGGTGCTGACCCTGATCGATCCGACCACCGATCCACTGGGCAAGGGCTTTCATATCATCCAGTCGACGATTGCAATTGGTTCGGGCGGCATCACCGGCAAAGGCTGGTTGAACGGTACCCAGGCACATCTGGAATTTATCCCCGAGCGCACCACCGATTTCATTTTTGCAGTGTTTTCGGAAGAATTCGGCTTGATCGGCAACTGCATCCTGCTGACGCTGTATCTGTTCTTGATCGGACGCAGCATGATCATCGCAGCCAATGCACCGACCTTGTTCAGCCGCTTGCTGGCAGGCGCAATCACGCTGATTTTCTTTACCTATGCATTTGTGAACATGGGCATGGTGAGCGGCATACTGCCGGTCGTCGGCGTGCCCTTGCCCTTCGTCAGTTACGGTGGCACCGCATTCGTCACGCTTGGCTTGGGGGTCGGTATTTTGATGAGCATACAACGCCACAGAAAATTGATGCAAAGCTGATGCCTATGGTTCATCGATAGCGATGCCACTGGCCGGACGCAATCAACATCAGGAGCAAACCATGCAATTAGGCCCATACGATAGATTACGCATTTTCGCGCTGCTGTCCGTCCTTGCACTGGCCGGTTGCAGCAGCGTGCCACTGGACACTGCGCCGGGCAGCAAGGCGCAGGCAACCGGCAAGGCGAAAACCTCTGCGCATCCAGTCCTGCCGCCGGCCGGTTCGGGGCGCGGCGCTTATTACAAGGATGACGGTCCGGGCGATGTCACGCCGGACGGCTTGCTGGACATGCCGGATGCGGTGCCGCGGATAGAGCCTTATTCAGCGCGTGGCAACAAGCCCTACGTGGTGTTCGGGAAAAAATATGTGCCTATCACCGATGTGCGGCCATTCAAGCAGCGCGGTTATGGCAGCTGGTACGGCAAGAAGTTTCACGGCCAGAAAACTTCATCCGGCGAGCTGTATGACATGTACCAGATGTCGGCCGCGCATCCGACGCTGCCCATCCCATCGTATGCACGCGTTACCAATTTGAGCAATGGCAGGCAGGTGATCGTGCGGGTCAATGATCGCGGCCCTTTTCATTCGAGTCGTGTGATGGACCTGTCGTATACCGCGGCACTGAAGCTGGGGTATATCGGACACGGCAGTGCCGAGCTGGAAGTCGAGCGCCTGTTGCCGGCAGATATAGAAGAGATACTTGCGCGCAAGGGCAGTAGTTCGAGCACGTTGGCGGCGGTCGAAGCGGCACCCGTGTTGGCGCCAGCCATAGAGGCGACTACGCTGGCACCGGCGACGATGCAGCCGCTGGCGTATGGCGCCGAGGCAAATGCATCTGCTGCATCCGCGCTCCCGGCCAGCGGCTTTTATCTGCAATTCGGTGCGTATACGCAAGCAGGCAATGCGGAAGTGGTACGTGCAAGGCTGGCGCAGGATGCCGGCCATGTGCTGCCGCAACTGAAGGTCGAACCGTCAAACAATCTGTATCGTTTGTATAGCGGCCCGTTTGCCAGCCGGGATGATGCGGCTGCTGCCGCCGCGCAGCTACAGGGTGCGGGCGGCGCAAAACCGTTTATCGTGCAGCGTTAATCCTGTTCACGATCGCTGCCGGCTTTCATCTGCAAGGCACGGTCGTACAGGGAGTTCTTTTTCTGGCCGGTGATGTGTGCGGCGAGGGTGGCGGCCTGTTTCACTGAACATTCCTGCAGCAGGATAGTCAGGATGCGTTCAGCCTCGATCTGGTCTTGATCGCCGGCAGTCGGCGCGCCTTCCAGCAACACGACAAACTCACCTTTTTGTCTGTGTGCATCGGCATCTATCCAGGCGCGGGCTTCGGCCAGCGTGCAGCGATGTATTTCTTCAAACAGCTTGGTCAATTCGCGTGCAAAAACGATATGCCGCGTCGGCTCGAATGCGGCGGCCAGTGCATCGACCGCCTCTGCAATGCGATGCGGCGCTTCATAAAACACCATGGTCGCCGCCACGCTTTTCAGGCTGAACAAAAAGGTTTCGCGCTGCTTGGCCTTGGCCGGCAAAAAGCCGATGAAATAAAATTGATCATTGAGCAAGCCGCTGGCCGACAAGGCCGTAACGGCGGCGGATGCGCCTGGCAGCGGGATCACGCGCAAGCCGGCGTTGCGCACTGCATCGACTATGCGCGCGCCGGGATCCGACACGGCCGGCGTGCCGGCATCGGATACCAGTGCAATCCGTTCGCCGGCCTGCAGACGGGTGATCAGCTTTTCGGCGACTTCGCGCTCGTTGTGCTGATGGGCTGCAATCAGGTTTTTTGACAAGCCGTAACGGCTCAAAAGGTGACCGGTATTTCTCGTGTCTTCGCAAGCGATTGCATCGACTATCGATAAAGTGTGCAAAGCGCGCAACGATATGTCACCCGTGTTCCCGATCGGTGTAGCCACCACATATAATGTCGCCGAAGGGTAGGTTTGCTGCGCAATGTCTTGTAATACATCGTGCATCATCGGCAGGATCGTGGATGTGCTGTCGGTTGGTTCAGTCATTGGGAGAATCGGATGTTGGGAAATTTAGCGAGAATGTTCGTGCTGGCAGGTTTCATCAGCGGATTGTGCTCGCCTGTCCTGGCAAATACAAGCATCGCTGTCGGCGGCGCGGCCAGTGTAACCGGCATTCAGGCGCAGCGCTCGACGCTCGAGCCGCTGCAACTTGCCCAAAGCGATCCGGTATTGCGCAGTACAGGCAGCAGTGATCTTGCCGATGGCCCCATCATGGGGACGGTTGACATGCCGGTCGTGACCACCCGCTTGCCGCCTGTGCGCATTGCCTTGCTGTTGCCGCGCCGTTCGGAAGCCATGGCGCAGGTTGCCGATGCAGTGCGCGCCGGGTTCATGGCCGCCTACCAGCATGAACCGCAGAATATTACCGTCAATCTGGTGGAAACCGGCGATGCTGCGCAAGACGTGCTGTCCGGTTACCTCGAGGCGGCGATGCGTAACGACATCGTGGTCGGGCCGCTGACACGCAGTGGCGCTTCGGCGATCGTGCAAAATGGCAGCGTCAGCAAACCGACGCTCGTGCTGACCCAATTGAATGCCGGCGATGAGGCGCCAGTGGGCGTGCCAGCCAACATGCTGGTGATGGGTTTGTCGATCGAGGATGAGGCGCGGCAGGTCGCCAGCTGGGCTGGTGCACGCAAGACGATGGCCAGGGCGTTCGTGATTTCAAGCGCGGCTTCATGGCAGCGGCGTGCAGCCAGGGCCTTTGCCACCGAATGGCGCCATCTCGGACTGCCATCCGACACAATGGAGCTCGGCATGAGCGGCGGCTTCATCAGCGCTGCCGCACTGGTGCAATTGAAGAAGCGCATCCAGGCAGAAAAGCCGGCCTTGATCTTTGTCGCGCTCGATGCTGCACAGGCCATACAGTTGCGCCTTGCGATCGGCGGTGAAGTCCCTATGGTCGGTACTTCGCAACTGAATCCGCTGGCCCTGGCTGACTGGGCCAGCGCCAGCCGTTTGAATGATCTGGAAGGCGTGCAACTGCTGGACATGCCGTGGCAGTTGCAAGCCGATCATGCGGCGGTGATGGCTTATCCGCACCTTGCGAAAAGTGGCGAGCAACGCATCAGCCCTGATATCGAACGCCTGTATGCGCTGGGTATCGATGCCTATCGGGTCGCGCACAACATCGCGCTCAAGCAGACAGAATTCAATCTGGATGGCGTGACGGGAAGACTGGCGGTCCGCTTCGGTCGTGGCGCGCCGCATTTCGACCGCGTCATGCAGCCGGCGATTTATCGCGAAGGCATGGTGCAGCCGCTGGACGCGCGATGAGCATACGCTGATGCGCCTGCCCGCCTTCCTCAGTCGTCCGCGCACCGCCCGGCAGATCGTGGGGCAGATGGGCGAAGATGAGGCACTCGCCTATTTGCAGCAGCAGGGTTTGACGCTGGTCGAGCGCAACTTCCTTTGCAAGGGCGGTGAAATCGATCTGGTAATGCAGGATGGAGAGGCGCTGGTTTTTGTCGAAGTCAGGAAGCGCGCCGACAAGCATCATGGCGGCGCGGCCGCCAGCATCACGCGCAGCAAACAACAGCGCCTGATCATCGCGGCGCATATTTTCCTGCAGCGTTACAAAATGCCGCCTGCCTGCCGCTTCGACGTGATTGCGATCGACGCGGCAGAAATGAGCTGGCTGAAAAATGCCATCGATGCCTGAATTACAATCTGCATCATGAATCCACGCATGCCTGCCTTATAATTCACCACACCATGATCAATCAACGCATCATCAGCCACTTTCATGAAAGTGCAGAGCTGAAAATTCAAGCCGCCTCGCTGCTGGCACGTCCCATCCAGCAAGCCGTGGAACTAATGTTCGGCGCCCTGTCTAATGGAAACAAGATACTTGCGTGCGGCAACGGCGGTTCTGCTGCCGACTGCCAGCATTTTTCGGCGCAACTGGTAGGCCGTTTCGAGCGCGAGCGCTTGCCACTGCCGGTGATGGCGCTGACGACCGATACCTCGATCCTGACTGCCATCGGCAATGACTACAGCTATCAGGAAATTTTCAGCAAGCAGGTGCAGGCATTCGGACAATCCGGCGACGTCTTGCTGGCTTTGTCTACATCCGGCAATTCCGCCAATGTCATCGCTGCCATCGAGGCCGCACTGGAACGCGACATGCGTGTGGTGGTGATGACCGGCAAGGGCGGCGGTGCAATGGCCAAACTGATTACCGACGCAGATGTACATATCTGCGTCCCGCACGACCGCACGGCACGGATACAGGAAGTGCATTTATTAACGATACATTGTTTGTGTGACGGCATAGACGTCGCACTATTTGGAGGAGATGAAAATGATTGATCTGAACCGCTGTTTGCATGTGGTACGACGTCCGCTGGCACTGGTGCTGGTGTGTGGCGCTACCGCCTTGAGTCTGCAGGGCTGTGTCGGCATCATGATGGGCGGCGCAGCCGTCGTCGGCACGCTGGCTGCGACCGACAGGCGCACGCTAGGCGCACAGACGGAAGACAAGGCGATCGCCATCAAGGGTGAGTCGCGCATCCCGAAAGTGGTGGGCGAAAGCGGCCACGTGAATGTCGCGAGCTTCAATCGCAAAGTCTTGCTGACCGGCGAAGTGCGCGACGAGGCAGCCAAAGCCGCTGCCGAACAGGAAGCCGCTGCCATCGAGGGCGTGCAAGCGGTCGTCAATGAACTGGCGATTGCCGGCCCATCCAGTTTTACCTCGCGCTCCAGCGATACCGTGATCACGGGCAAGGTGAAGGCATCGTTTGTCGATGAAAAAAACCTGTCTGCCAATTCGATCAAGGTTGTCACCGAACGTGGCGTGGTCTACCTGATGGGGCGTGTGACGCAGGGCGAAGGCAATCTGGCTTCCGAGATCACGCGCGGCGTGAGCGGCGTGGCCAAGGTCGTCAAGGTGTTTGAATACATCACCGACGAGGAATACCGTCTGCTCAGTACAACACCGGATACCGTGCAGAGAAAATAGACATTAAATAATGATTGCCGCCTGACAAGCGGCGGTTTTGGAATGCTATATTGAAGCCGCACGACATTGAGTCGTGCGGCTTTTTCATTGGGAGCAAACATGACAGCAGTACTCGTACTATTGGCTATCGTTGTGATCTGGGGCGTGGGGGTATATAACCGCATCGTCGCCCTGCGCAATTATTTCAAGAATGCATTTTCGCAAATCGACGTGCAACTCAAGCGTCGTTATGATCTGATCCCCAACCTGGTTGAAACCGCAAAAGCCTATATGACGCATGAGCGTGAAACGCTGGAAGCGGTGATAGGCGCGCGCAATCAGGCCGTGAGCGCGAATAAGAAAGCCGCCGGCGATCCGGCTGATGCGGCCGCATTCAGGCAAATGGTTGCCGCTGACGGCGTGTTGAATGCATCGTTGGGCAAACTGTTCGCCTTGTCTGAAGCCTATCCGGAATTGCAGGCTAATCAAACCATGATGCAGTTGAGCGAAGAGCTCGCCAGCACCGAAAACCGGATTGCGTTTGCGCGCCAGGGTTACAACGACAGCGTGATGTCATACAACATCGCGATCGAGCAATTCCCCGGCTCGGTGGTAGCCAACAGCTGCGGTTTCAAAACAGCCGAATTGCTGGAGTCGACAGAAACGCCGGAAGAACGCAAGGCCATCAAAGTCGGATTCTGATTGCGCACCATGTTTGAAGGGTATGCACCCATGCATGGCGCGCTCGCGGCATGACTTTCTTTGAGCAGCAGGATCACGCGCGGCGCCAGACCAGGACGCTGGTGCTCCTGTTCGCGCTCGCAGTCCTGGCGATCGTGCTGGCAGTCAACCTGGGCATGGCGTTGATCGCGATCTGGATGCAGGGCCAGCCCTGGGCCGGGCCGCATGATTATCCGCGCGGGTTTTTCTTCGCCAATACCTTCATCACCCTTGGTTTGATAGGAGGCGGCACGCTGATCGAAATGTACAACCTGCGCGATGGCGGCGATGCCGTGGCGCGCATGGCGGGCGGCACGATCGTCGCGTCCAACACCCATGATGGACGCAAGCGTCGTTTGCTCAATGTGGTCGAAGAGATGGCGCTGGCATCCGGCATTGCCTGCCCCAGGGTCTACGTACTCGAGCGGGAGGATGCAATCAATGCATTCGCTGCCGGCTACAATGCAAATGAAGCTGTGCTTGCAGTCACACGCGGCGCGCTGGAGCGCTTGACGCGCGATGAACTGCAAGGCGTGATCGGCCATGAATTCAGTCATATCCTCAACGGTGACATGCGCTTGAATGTGCGCCTGATAGGCGTGCTGTTCGGGATGCAAATGGTGGCCGGCTTTGGCCGGCAAATGATGGATGTCAGCATGGGTGCCGGTGATTCCGGGCAGGGCAATGGAAAAAGTACGCCGCTGCATCTGGTGTTCCTGGTGACGGGCGCGATGCTGTTCATGATCGGCTATCTCGGGATTTTTTTCGGACGCATCATCAAATCCGCCGTTTCGCGGCAACGCGAATTCCTGGCCGATGCCAGCGCAATACAATTCACCCGCAATCCGGATGGCATAGGCCAGGCCTTGCGCAAGATTGGCGGGCTCAATCGCCCGGGTTTTGCCGGTGTGTATATCCTGCATCCGAATGCCGAGCATTTGTCCCATTTATTCCTGAGTGCTGCGCGGCCGAATCTGCTGGCAGGCTGGTTTGCGACCCACCCTCCGCTGCGCGAACGGTTGCATCGTATTTACGGCCGGGATGTCGGCATGCTGGATGCGCCGGAAATGGCGGCCGAAGAAAATTTCCAATTTCCCACTGCACCCGAACTTTTGCCTGACCTGCCTTACGTCGCGGCCGGCTTTGCTGCCGCCGATGCAGACATGCAGGCTGCCAGCGCTGCGATCATCGAGACGGCAGCACGCGCCTATGGCCATGGCGCGCTGGACGGTATCCGGCTGGCGCCAGCCATAGACCAGGCCGCACATGAGCCACGCGCAGCCACTGCCATCGTGTATGCATTGCTGCTGGATCCGGATGCGCAACAAGGCGAGCAGCAAGCGGCATTGCGCACCCATCTGCCGCAGCAGGCAGAACAGGTTGCCTTGCTGGCGGCTGCGATCTGGCAGCTGTCGCCCCATGCGCGCCTGCCCTTGCTCGATCTGGCGATGCCTGCCTTGCGTCAGTTGGCGGCGGATGAGCGTGCCTTGCTGTTGGCGAATGTCGATAAATTGATTGCTGCTGACAAGCGCATGAGCCTGTCTGAATTTGTATTGCAAACCGTACTCGCACGTCGTCTCGATATGCATGCAGGGCGGGCGGTGCCGGTAAAATTCTTGTCGCTGCAGGAATTGAGGCCTGAATGCGCAAGCCTGTTTTCACTGGCGTCCTATGTGGCGGCCCCGTTGCTGCAACTGCCTGCGGCCACCCTGTTCATGCGGTCGGCGGCTGCCTGTACGCAACTGGCTTTGTCAGAGCAGGATTTGGTCGATGTGCAGATACTGAGATTCAGCAAGATCAAAGCCGCGCTAGATCGCGCCAATCAGTTGGCGCCGCTGGCCAAGCCGGCCTTGATCAAGGCGCTGATCGCGGTAGTCAGCGAGCATGACGCGTTACCGCTGGGCGTGGCCGATCTGTTGCGTGCGATCTGTGCGGCACTGGAAGCGCCCATGCCGAATGTAGTGGCGGCCATGTATACCGAGTCCGGCTGGCCCGAAGTCTGATGCCTGCAGCGCGCATGCTTCCGGCGCGATCCGTTCGACCTGACTATAATGGGCGCACCGTACACAGCTAGAACATCCCGGATTGTCGATTATGCAAACATCATCTCCCGCAACGCAAAAACGCAGCTGGCTAAAGATAGTCGCCTTGCTGATGGTCGTGGCATTGGCCGCGATTGCCTATCTTTCGATTTCGAAAAAGGAAGTCATACCGGACGTGACCTTTGTCAATCTGCAAGGGAAGAAAATTACGTCGCAGGATTTGCGCGGCAAGGTCGTGATGATCAATTTCTGGGCAACCTCTTGCGCAACCTGCGTCAAGGAAATGCCGGAGATGGTCGAGACGTTCAACAAATACCATGCGCAAGGCCTGGAATTTATCGCCGTCGCAATGGTTTATGATCCGGCCAACTATGTATTGAATTTTGTCGAGACGCGCAAGTTGCCGTTTACCGTTGCGCTCGATACGCAAGGCGAACTGGCGAAGTCGTTCGGCGATATCAAATTGACGCCGACCACACTGGTGATCGACAAGGATGGCCACGTCATCAAGAAATATGTGGGCGAGCCTGACTTCCCGGTCTTGCATCAACTGCTGGAAAAGGCGCTGGCCGCCTGACGTCGCCAGCCTGCCTCAGGCGCGGGATTTCTTTCCGCCGCTGACGCGCGCTATATTGGCCAGGTCGCGCCAGCTTTGCACTTCCCTGAAATGATCCGCAAGCAGCAAGGCGCGTGCTGCCGCGGCTTGATCGTAACCATGTTCCATCAATAGCCAGCCATCGTCGGCCAGATGGCGCGCGGCATGGCTGCTGATAGTACGCAGGTCCGACAAGCCATCGGCATGATCGGTCAGCGCATCGATCGGCTCGAAGCGCAAATCGCCTTCTGACAAATGCCTGTCGCCGGCGACGATGTAGGGCGGGTTGGAGACGATCAAATCGAACTGCCGGTCGCCCAATGCGGCGAACCAGTCGCTGTGCAAAAACTCTATCCCTGCCTGATGTTTGCTGGCGTTGGCTTGCGCCACCGCCAGTGCTGCTGCGCTGGCATCGAGTGCGGTGACGCGCGCATCGGGCCGCGTATGCGCCAGCGCAATCGCGATTGCGCCGGAGCCGGTACCCATATCCAGCACGCGGCCTTGGGGCGGCAAATGCTGCAGGGCCAGTTCAACCAGCAATTCGGTATCGGGGCGTGGAATCAGTACGGCCGGGTTGACTTCAAACGCGAGGCCGAAAAATTCGCGCTCGCCGACTAGATAGGCGATAGGCTCGCCTGCCAGACGGCGTGCAAACAGGCTGGCAAGTTGCTGTGCTTCAGCGGCGCTCAATGCGCGTTCGGATTGCGTGATCAATTGCACGCGCGAGATTTGTGCGACATGGCCGAGCAGGATGCGCGCTTCCTGCTGTGGCAGCGGCGCGTCGCGCATGACCGATCCTATGGTCGTGCCCGGAGCGACGGCTGCGGCCGGCATTGATGGCATTAACGCGCTTGCTTGAAAGTGATGCGGAGCAGGAACAGGCCCAGCACGACAAACCAGATCAGGGCCCATTGCGGGATGGACAAGCCGAGTATCGGTGCATAGTCCGTCGTGCACAAGCCATCCGCCTTGAACAGGAAGGGCAACAACTGTGCGGTCGGCAGGGTATTGAGCGAAGTTTCCAGTGGGTCTATGCCGCATGATACGGTCGGATTGGCCTTGATATAGATGTGCCATGCGGCGACGCCTGCACCGGCGATCGCGGAGCAGGCCGCCAGTGCGGCGCTGGTCCTGGCGCGACCGCGCTGCATGAATGCGCCTATCAGGCAAAACAAGGCAATCGCGGCAAACGCATAGCGCTGTATCACGCACAGCGGGCATGGCTGCATGTTTTCCACATGCTGCAGATACAGCGCCACGGCCAGCATCATCAGCGAGATAAAGGCGACTGCGAGCAAATCAGGTTTCGAGTGTTTCATGACAGTGTCCTTGGGCAAGAGCAGTCGGTATGAGTAAGCCGGGGCTGAATAGTTGCGTTTCTTTTGCGCTTGTTAACTCGCGTCGCCTAGTGCGGCCAGCAAGTCGGCCTGGTGTTCAGCCGCCAGTGCATTCGTCAATTCGGTCAAATCGCCATCCATGATGAAATCGAGCTTGTACAAAGTCAGGTTGATGCGGTGGTCGGTCATGCGGCCTTGCGGGAAATTATACGTGCGTATGCGTTCACTGCGGTCGCCCGAACCGATCAGCGATTTGCGCGTCGCCGCTTCCTTCGATTGCTGTTCGCGCAACTGCACATCCTTGATGCGGGCCGCCAGCACTTTCAATGCCGAGGCCTTGTTCTTGTGCTGGCTGCGGTCGTCCTGGCATTCGACCACGATGCCGGTCGGGATGTGCGTGATGCGCACGGCCGAATCGGTCTTGTTGATATGCTGGCCGCCGGCGCCCGAGGCGCGGTAGGTATCGATGCGCAAATCGGCTGGATTGATGTTGACGTCCTCGACTTCATCGGCTTCCGGCATCACGGCGACGGTGCAGGCCGAGGTGTGGATGCGGCCCTGCGTTTCTGTCGCCGGCACGCGTTGCACGCGATGGCCGCCGGATTCGAACTTCAGTTTTGAATAGGCGCCGTTGCCGACCACGCGCACGATCACTTCCTTGTAGCCGCCGACTTCGGATGCCGATTCCGACACCATTTCTATCTGCCAGCGATTACGTTCGGCAAAGCGCGTGTACATGCGCAGCAGATCGCCGGCGAACAGGGCCGATTCATCGCCGCCGGTGCCGGCGCGGATTTCGAGAAAGATATTGCGCTCGTCATTCGGGTCTTTCGGCAGCAGCATTTTCTGCAGGTCGATTTCGAGCTGTTCCATGCGTGCCTTGCCGGCCGCGATTTCTTCCTGCGCAAATTCCTTCATGTCCGGGTCGGAGAGCATGCCTTGCGCATCCTTGATGTCGGTGTCGGCTTGCGTGTAATTGCCGTACAGCGCCACCAGCGGGCCAAGCTCGGCATGTTCGCGCGTCAGCTTGCGATAGTTGTCCATATTGGACGTGACGTCTTCCTGCATCAGCAGCACATTCACTTCAGCCAGGCGCTCGGTCAATTGATCGAGCTTGGCGAGCATCGAGGGTTTCATCATAATTTTTCAGTCTTGAATTCGGGGGTGATCGTGGCGGTTTGCGCGCGCATGGCACAGCAAGGGGCTGGCCTGCAGCAGCGTGCAGGCGCGAGATGAGCGTCGCTAGCGCTTGGTGCGGAACAGTTGCGGCAGCAGGGTGGCGAGACGTGCGCGCTCGTCGCCCTGCGCATTATGCAAGGCCTGTTGCGGGCCATGCAGGAATTTTGCAGTCAAGCCCTTGGACAGGGCTTCCAGCACTGCGTCTATGTCTTCACCCTTGGCCAGCAGTTTGCGTGCGCGTTCCAGTTCCATCGTGCGCATGAACTCGCTGGCTTCATGCAAGTCCTGTATCACCGGCACGACGGCACGGGCATCCATCCAGTGCATGAAGGATTGCACGCGGGTTTCGATGATGGCTTCCGCCTGCGCCACGGCAGCCTGGCGATTTTCGACGCCGGTTTGCACGAAGGCGCCGAGATCATCGACGGTATAGAGGAACACGTCATCCAGGCGGCCGATTTCCGGCTCGATATCGCGCGGCACGGCCAGGTCGACCATGAACATCGGTTTATGGCGACGTACCTTGATCGCGCGCTCTACCATGCCGAGGCCGATGATGGGCAGCGAGGACGCGGTCGATGAAATGACGATATCGTAGGTGGCGAGCTGGTCCGGCAAATCCGCCAGGCGTATCGCGCGACCGTTGAAGCGATGTGCGAGCGCCTCGCCGCGTTCCAGCGTGCGGTTGGCGATCGTCAGCGATTTCGGATTTTGTGCAGCGAAGTGGGTGGCGCACAATTCGATCATTTCGCCGGCGCCTATGAACAGCACATTCTGTTCGGCGATCGTATCGAAGATGCGTTGCGACAAACGCACCGCTGCCGCTGCCATCGACACGCTATGCGCGCCGATTTCAGTTGTGCTGCGCACTTCCTTGGCGACCGCAAAGGTACGCTGGAACATTTGATGCAGATAGGTGCCGAGCCCGCCGGCAGCATCGGCCTGGCGGACGGCATCCTTCATCTGGCCGAGGATTTGCGGTTCGCCTAGCACCATCGAATCGAGTCCCGAGGCGACGCGGAAGGCATGACGCACTGCATTGTCTGCCGGCAGCGCGTACAGGTAAGGACGCAATTCCGCATAAGGCAGCTTGTGATAATCGGCGAGGAAATGCGCGGTGAGGTCTATGGCTGCATCGACGCCGCCGGGCACATGGCTGGCCGCATACAGCTCGGTGCGATTGCAGGTCGACAGTATCGCCGCCTCATCAGTATGAATCTTGCTGTCGCCGCGTCCGTACCACATCCGTGCGGAAGCCACCGCCTGACCGAGCTGGTCAGCGGGAAAGGCTACCTTTTCGCGCAAAGAAACAGGCGCGGTAGTGTGGTTGAGGCCGACGGCGAGAAGTTGCATTTGTGGCACGAATATTCAGTAGTGATATCTACCGCGCATTATAGCCTGTTGCACTATGAAACGAGGGCATTGCCGTGTGCTCGCGCTATGCGGCTATGTCGGTAGACAACGGGGCAGGGTCAGCGTGAAGGTCGTGCCCTCGCCTGCGGTGCTGGCAAAGCGGATATCACCCTGATGACGTTCGATGACGGTTTTCACAAATACCAGCCCCAGTCCTACGCCGTCATGGCGCGGCTGGTTCGGCAAATCCACCCGCTGGAAACGCTGGAACAGCTTGCCCTGATCGGCTGCGGCAATGCCGTAACCATGGTCGCGTATGCTGCATGCGACGCGCGCCTGCTCGCCATCCTGCTGCAACCAGGCCGAGCACAGTATCTGCGTGTGATCCGGGCTGTAATTGATCGCATTCGAGATCAGATTGCTCAATGCGCGCGTCATCAGGGTGCGGTCTACCTTGACCGGGTATTCGCCTTCCGCAATCTCGACCTGCAGATCGATGTGCCGGCTTTTCGTCAGCGACCACATTTCATCGGCCGCATCAAACAGCAGATCCTGGAAGTCGACTTCTTCCAGCCGGTATTCCTGCGATTCTGCACGCGCCAATTGCACGAAGTTGTCCGCCAGGCCCAGCGTCTTGCGGCAGGATTTTTCAATCCGTGCAAAGAGTTCTTGCTGCGACAATGCAGAAGAGCTTTCATGCTGCAATTCGAGCAGCGCAAGTATCGATGCCTGTGGTGCGCGCATATCGTGCGACAGGAAACGCAGGGTTTCATCGCGACTGCGTTCTATCGCGCGGATAGTCGAAATATCGTGAATGCTGATGATCCAGCCGGTCAGCAGATTGCTTGCAGAGTGACAGGGCCCGCTTTTTATCAGCAAGTCACGCCCTGTATCGTCCTGCGCTGATACGCCATTGGCTAATGTTGTTGCGTGACCCAGATCAAGTAATTGCGGCCAGTCGAAAGACAGATTGGCGGCCTGATCGATAGGCTGCGCTGCCTTCAGTTGTGCCAGTAATGTGATCACCGAAGTGCCGCGCACATCATCTAATCCTCGCGCCCGGTAGTAATCGTTGGCGTTTTTGTTGGCCAGCAAAATGCGCCCGTCGATAGACGTGACGAGGGTTGCATCCGGCAGGTTGTTCAGATTGTCCGAGACGAACTGGCGCAAATCGCGCACGCGCCGCGCCGCATCTTTCATGGCCGAAATACGCTGCTCCAGCACATCCGTCATGTCGTCTGCTGCGGTAGCTGGATTTTCCTCTGGCATCAAATGCGGTTCCTGGTCGAGGCGGGTAAATTCCTGTCCCAGATAGGTGATCGCCGCTTCCAGCCGGCGCCAGATCCACAATGGATACGAGATGATGACAAGAATGATGGCGGCCGAAGGCGGCAGCCATATGCCGATGAGGTGCAAGCCGATATAACTGGCGACTACGGTCAGCAGCACCCCCAGGGCTGTTGCGAGCAGGGAGAGGCGCGGTGACAGTAGCAGGTAGCTAAGCAGGGCCAGGAGTACCGGCATGACCGTAAACAGTGATGCTTCCCATGCCTGGGCGAGGCGTAAGCTTTTCCCGTTAAGCAGGTTGTCCAGTATCTGGGCATGAATTTCGATACCCGGCATTGCCCCGGTTTCACCCGAAACGGGGGTCGGATAGGAATCTGCCATGCCGAGCGCGGTGGCGCCAATCAGCACGTACTTGCCGGTAAAGAATTCATCCGGAACTTCACCGCGCAATACGGATACATATGGGATTGATTGCACATGGCCGACGCTGCCAGTAAACGGGATATGCATTTGATCGGCACGTTGCCAGTTATCGATGCCTGCGACATGGTCTTGCGGTTTGCTTTTTCGCAGCATATCCGCGTATTGCGCAGCATTGCCGGTTGCCAGCAAGGCGGCAGAAAAATGCGGCCACCAGACGCCGCCCTGGCCTTCATGCAGGAAAGCGCTGCGCACCACGCCATCACTATCGTGTTTCAGATTGATATGGCCTAGCGCATGTGCGGCTTGGGCCAGTTCGGGTAGCGGCAAATTGACGGTCAGGCCATGGCCTGCATTCATCATGCTCACAGGCAGTACCGTGTGCCCGTTTTGCAGCAATGCAGCAGCCAGCTTTTGATCGCCGGATGGCGTACCGTCGGCTTGCGCTGCTTCCGGCTCGGAGAAGATCACATCGAATCCGATGGCGCGCGGTTGGGTTTTGTTGAGCCGGTTGATCAGGTCCGCATGCATGGTGCGCGGCCAGGGCCAGCGACCAAGTTGCGACAGGCTGTAATCATCGATCGCCACGATGATGACGTCTTCACTCGTCGGTTTGCTGCTGGTAGATAAAAACAGGTCATAGCGCGCCTGATCCAGTCGCCCCAAGCCATTTTGCCAGCCGATTGCGGCGGCGATAGCCAGCAGGATGACGGATAGTATCAGCCATTCTCGCAGTGCAAGATGCCGCTTTAGCGAGGAGAACCAGCGATTTTTCATCAAGTACTTGTCGTGAGTTTCTTATGGCGTTGTGCTACGGGACATTTTTTTCGGAGGCAGGGGTTGCCCGTCGTTGATGATCCACTGATCCGTCACTATCAAGGTCTGAGCAGAAGAAAACGGATTGCTGCTGCCGTCTGCATTAATGCTTTGTACACGGGCGAAATAGGTACCGAACGATGGGCGCGGAAGCTTGATTTCATTGCCGGCGACGCTGCTGGTAAACAACAGCCAGCTGAATTCCAGGTCGCGCGCCACTTGAACGTTGTACTTCTGGCTGGCGGACCCCGGCCAGCGTAGAGCCAATTCCTTCTGGTCGCTGTGTGCTACCGATGGCGCAGCCTGGGTAGGTAATTCCTGCTCGGCTTCGCTGCGATTGTTGATGGTGACAGCAAGCGTGCGCGGCATGCCTTCCAGTCCGAACTTGTCGATGGCAGCTATGCGCACAAAGTAATTGCCCTCCCGGATATCGTTGATGACGAGCTCGCGGGTATTGCTACCGGCTTCTGCCAGCATGTGCAGCATTTCAGCATCCTGCGCGATTTGCACGTGATAGGAGCGCGCATCTGCGATGGGAGCAAGCACAAATTTTGCCGCGCCATCCTGCCGGTACGGTGTGCTTGCCAATTGCGGTGCGGGTAATAGATCGATCGCAGGTCCGATCACATCGGGTGTGATGACGTTGCCTTTGGCGAGGGCCAGCATGCGTGTTTCCGGCGCACGGAGCGAGCCGACTGCGACCAGTCCATCCAGTACTTCGGTCCTTGCCTTGCTGTTGTCAAGGCTGACGCGGAAATGGGTGCCGCGTACACCGGCCACCGAGAATGGCGTGCGGACTTCAAAGCGCCCTTTGTTGGTATCCAGCGGCGTGACACGCGATACTACGCGTCCACGCAACAGCTTGATTTCGGTGCGCGGGCTGCCGGTATAAAGGGCTTTGCGCAATTTGGCAATCAGTACGCTGCTGTTCGATGGCAGGGAAATGCGCGACGCATCGACCAGTGCCATCGTCATGAAGCTGTTGGCCCCGGTATTGATTTTCATGCCTTCGACTATCTTGCTGCCGATGTTAAGCGCAGTCGAGCTGCCGTCTGCAGACGTGGCGGTGATCATGCCGTTGCGGGCAATCACGGTTGCTTCGCTGGCTTCATCGGCCAGCAGTTCCGTTGGGATGACGATCGGAGAACCGATCGGGATATTGCTGTCTTTGTTGACCTGGTTGATTTTGCCGAGCGCGACCCAATTGCCGGTCTTGCTGGTCCATCGTTGCGCGATAGAGATCAGCGTGTCACCCAATTGTGCGTAGTAGGTAATGCCGGAAGGATGGACGGTGATGCTGCCAGGTGCGGGAATGGCGGCGCCAGTACTGATGGCAGGCAGGCATCCAAGCATCAGTGCGACAACGACGATCCATTTTTGTAGGGAAATGCGCATTTGATCTTTCTGCGCAATTCAAGTGCGCCTTGCTAAGCCGTCATTTGCTCCAGGCGATAGCCGTAGCTGTATACCGGAGCCAGTCGAAAACCATGTTCCGGACGTAATTGTAACTTGCTCCGCACTCTGGAGACATGTGTATCCATGGTGCGGGATGGAATCTCGACATCGCGTGCCCACACTGCTTCCAGTATGTAGGCGCGTGACAATGGCCGGCCCAGATTGCGGAAAAACAGCAAGGCCAGATCAAATTCTTTTTGCGTGACTTCAATCGGTGTGCCGGACATCGTCAAACGGCCGGTGCGCGCTTCAAATACGAATTCGCCAAACTGGATCTGCTCGATGGGATTCTGGCTGGGGTAGGCGCGGCGCAACAATGCCTGTACCCGCGCCAGCAATTCGCCGCGACGGATAGGCTTGATCATGTAGTCGTCTGCGCCTGCAGCCAGGCCCGCAACAATGTCGTCTTCACCGGAGCGGCTGGTCATGAACAATACCGGCAGGTTGGCGGGCAGCTTTTCGCGCGCCCAGCGCAGGACATCGGCACCGCTCAAGTCAGGAACCTGCCAATCGATAATCAGCATATCGAAGCTTTCACGACGCAGCTGGTTCAGTAATTCCTTGCCACTTTGAAACGGGTGGCAGGAGTGACCGGCAGCGCTGAGAACCTGACAGACTAAATCGGTCTGGCTACGGTCATCATCAAGTACGGCAATTCGCATATTTTTGGCGTTCTGTAAGTTGATAGTATTTCGCAGCCCTAATTTAACAAAGTATTCCTGCGTTGAGTCTTCGGCGCATTGCGTTGTGACAATAGTTCACAAATTACAGTAGCTGAATGTTAATTATTGATTGTTTTTTGCATCATGTCAGTGTTTCGCTGACTTTATGAGTCGACTGAATTTACTCTTATAAATTAGCTGGTTCAATCAAATGCGAAGGCGCTTGCCTCTTTGGGTCGATAGGGCGACAGTCAAACGGAACATTTCCGGGCGCCTGCCTGCAGATAGGGAAATGCCTCGCCACCAGAAAAATGGGCCAGACACGCAAGTGTCTGGCCCATTTTTCAGCAGATCTATTTTTTGGAAGGCCGTCTATTTCTTGGACAGGCAGGTTTTCATGAATTTTTTGCGCTCATCGCCCTTCATCGTCGTGGCATCTGCATTGCAAGCTTTCATTCTGTCACGTTGAGCCTGTTGTGCCGGACTCACTTTCGGGTCGCCGCTGAGACATTCTTTCATGAAGGCTTTGCGCTCATCGCCTTTCTTGCCGGCCGCATCTTTATTGCAGCTTGTCATTCTGGTTTGTTGCGCAGTCTTGCCGGCTGCGGCTCCTGCCGCAGCTGGCGCAGCCGGGTCGGCAGCAAATGCGCAGGTGGCAAATGCGCTGGAAATAAGCAACGCTAAAAGTTTATTCATTGGAACCCCCTCAAGTATGGATAATCGAAAAACACTTTAAAAGCATTGTGACGACAACGACTACAGACTTCATTGAGTTGATATGCAGGATCGCACTACACAAAGATGCCTATTTGACAGGCGCTTGTCAATGCATGGATTGCATCTGCCATTTCCAGCGGGGTTCAAGGAATGCCGATCAACGCTCGGTTTTTACACAAGCGTAACCCTGGCAAAGCTTATTTGCCTGCATTCATCTCTTTTTGTCTCCTGGCAATCTCGGCATTGATTTTATCCATGGTGGCAGCATCCGGTTGCTTCCAGTCGCCGCCAGACTGCTTGACCATATAATTCAGGGCGTCGGCAAACTCTGCGACTGTCAAGTCAGGTTTCCCGCCTTTGGCTGGCATACCCCGCACGCCGACATAGCCGTGCGCAGTGATAATCACCTGGCCTTCTGCAATCAAAGGTGCCCATTTTTGTTTGTCACCCAACTTGGGGGCGCCCGCAACCCCAGCCGTATGGCAAGCCGTGCAAACGGCCATGTAAGTTTTCATGCCGTTTGCGTAAGCCATTTGACTTGCCGCCAGCAAGACCAGTCCAAACAAGCAGGAATATCGTTTCATGAAAATTTGACCTTTAGCGCTTGAAATTAAAAACGGAGGGAGGCCGGCTGTCACCTGGCAATCAGCGGCATTTCGCATTTGATAGTATCAAAAGCCATCGTGCATGAGGTTGCTTGGAAGTCGCGGATCAGGGAATTTGCCGCATGGTTTGTGCCGGCGGATGTATTCCTGTTTGCGTGCAGGGATGTTGTGCGTGAGGTAGTGCCAGAAAGAGAAAAACCCGCGCAAATCTATGATTTGCGCGGGTTTATATCTTGGTGGCCCGGGGCGGAATCGAACCACCGACACAAGGATTTTCAATCCTCTGCTCTACCGACTGAGCTACCAGGCCAAGGCGCGCAAGTATAGCAAACCTATTGGAATATGCAAGGCTTATGTTCAATTTGAATGGATGGCAGCCGCTATAATGGGGTCATTCATTCAGTTCCCCCTCTTCTTTTTCACGGATACTGCTTTATGCATATACAAAGCGACGTTTGCATTATCGGCGATGGCGCCATCGGCAAGGTGGCTGCGCTGGGTTTTGCGCAAGCCGGGCTGAAGGTTGCTCTATTGAGCCCGGCTTCCCGTGCGGCTGCCAGCGTGGCGACTGAAGTTTGGGATGCGCGTGTCTATGCCGTCAATCATGTGGGCCACGATTTATTGTCTGCTGTCAAAGTGTGGGAAGCGCTGGATGCAACGCGCGTGGCAGCCGTTGATTCGATGGCGGTCCATGGCGATGCCGCCGGCGAATTGGCATTTGATGCCTACGGCGCGCGCGTCGGCGCCCTGGCGTGGATAGTCGAGGACCGTAATTTGAATCAGGCGCTCGATGCCGCATTGAAGTTTGCCTCGAATGTGCGCATCGTCCATGGCCGCGCGACCAGTCTGCAGGCTGACGAGAAAGCGGCCTGCGTGCAACTGGAGAATGGAGACACGCTCGCAGCCGAGTTGCTGGTGGGTGCCGATGGCGGGCAATCGTGGGTGCGTGCGCAATGCGAAATCGATTTCGATTATCGACCTTACGGCCAGCGCGCCATCGTGACCAATTTTGCATGTGAAAAACCGCATTATGGCGTCGCGCACCAATGGTTCTCTGCAACAGAAGGCATCATTGCGCTACTACCCTTGCCGGGCCTGAGGGTTTCGCTGGTATGGTCGGCGCCGGATGCCTTGGCTGACATCCTGTCGCAGGAAACGCTGACCCAGCTGGCTGCGCGCGTCACCGCATGGTCGACGCTGCAACTGGGTACCTTGTCGCCGTTGCAGCCAGAAGTCGTGAAGTCTTTCCCCTTGTCCCTGATACGCCCGCGTGCGATTACTGCGCCGCGCGTGGCGCTGATCGGCGATGCGGCGCATGTCGTGCATCCGCTCGCCGGACACGGGATGAACCTGGGTTTTGCCGATGTTGTCGGTTTGATCAAGGCCGTGACCGAGCGTGGCGCACACCGCGACTGCGGCGATGCGCGCGTGCTGTCGTCTTACGCCCGTTCGCGCAAGGAAGATATACTGCTGATGCAACTGGCGACCGACGGTTTGGCGCGCCTGTTTGGCACGGAGTTCGAACCGCTGCGCATGGCGCGCAATCTGGGATTGAACTTGGTGAACAAGTTGCCTGTCTTAAAAAGGCGTTTGATAGGTCATGCGCTGGGACGATAGCTGTGATGTGGCCTTTGATGCATCGCTGTACAAGTCGCTTTGATTTCTGCTGCAAAAATTTGAACGGAACGTAATATGAAAATGATCAGGGTCGCAGTGGCGGCATTGCTGGGTTTGGCATTTGCCACTGCATTTGCGGAAACCGCACAGGAAGCCGCCGTCAGAAAAGTAATTGAGCCGCGTCTGGGCGAAGACGCAAAAGTGAAATCCGTCAGCAAAACGCCGTATTCCGGCCTGTTCGAAGTGCAGGTGAATGGCGACATCATCTATACCGATGCGAAAGCCGAATATTTATTCGTCGGCCGCGTCATCGATACCAGGACGTATCAGGATTACACCAAGGCGCGCCTGGACCAAATCAACAAGGTTGCATTCAGCGATTTGCCGCTGGAGGCTGCGATGAAACACGTCAAGGGTAATGGCAAGCGCGTGATCGCCGTATTTGAAGATCCGAATTGCGGGTATTGCAAACGCTTCCGCGAAACGCTGCAGGGAGTCACTGACATTACTGTCTACACTTTCATGTACAACATCCTGTCGCCAGACTCCATCGTGAAGTCGCGCAATGTCTGGTGTTCCGCCGATCGCAATAAAGCGTGGGACGACTGGATGCTGAAAGGGGAATCTCCGCCGGCGGCCTCCGAGAATTGCGTCGCACCGCATGAAAAAGTACTGGCGTTGGGTCGCCGTATGAAAGTCACCGGCACACCTACGCTGATCTTCACCGATGGGACGCGCATACCAGGTGCAGTCGATGCGAAGGCGCTGGAAGCGAAGCTGGCGACCATCAAATAAGCAGCGCATCCAGCAATAATGAAAACGGCCACGCTTGCGTGGCCGTTTTCATTTGCGCGCCGCATTCATGCGCATGCCGGCGGATGCCGCTAAACTAGCGGTATCGTATTCCTTCCACGGCACAGTATGAACAACGCAATTCACTACACCATCGTTCCCAAGGATCTGGCAGCGCATCTATATGCGGTCACGGTGACAGTCAATCAACCAGATGAAATCGGGCAATGCTTCTCCTTGCCGGCGTGGATACCGGGCAGTTACATGATGCGCGAGTTTGCCAGGAACATCGTGCAAATCAGCGCTGAATCTGAAGGTAAAAAAGTCGGCTTGAGCAAACTCGACAAGCACACCTGGATTGCCGATGAATGTGGCGGACCATTGATTGTGCGTTACGAGGTATATGCGTGGGATTTGTCGGTGCGCACCGCGCATCTGGACCAGACGCACGGGTTTTTCAATGGCACTAGCGTTTTCCTGCGCGTCCAGGATCGTGAAGAAAGCGTGCACATCGACGATATTCAAAAGCCGCAAGGCGACGACTATGACAAATGGCGCGTTGCCACTGCGATGCGACAATTGGAAGCCAGGCGTTATGGCTTTGGTACTTACATTGCATCAAACTATGATGAGCTGATCGATCATCCGGTGGAACTGGGAACCTTTGCTTTGGCAACTTTCAAGGCACATGGGGTGCAGCACGATGTCGTGTTTACCGGACGCGTGCCTAACCTGGATATGGTGCGCCTGACGGCAGACTTGAAAAAAATATGCGAAACGCAAATTGCCTTTTTTGAGCCCAAAAGCAAACGCGCGCCGGTAGATCGCTACGTTTTCATGACGATGGTGGTCGGCGATGGATATGGTGGCCTTGAGCATCGCGCCTCGACTGCGCTGATCTGTTCGCGTGCCGACCTGCCGGTCAAGGGACAGAAGGAAATGAGCGATGGTTATCGCACCTTCCTCGGCTTGTGCAGCCATGAATATTTTCATACCTGGAACGTCAAGCGCATCAAGCCGGCGGCGTTTGCGCCCTATGATCTGGCGACCGAAAATTACACGCCACTGCTGTGGTTGTTTGAAGGCTTCACCAGTTACTACGACGATTTGATGTTGGTGCGCAGCGGCGTGATCGATGAGCCGGCATATCTGAAGCTGGTTTCTAAAACGGTCAACAGCGTATTGCGCGGTAGTGGTCGCCATAAACAAAGCGTGGCCGAATCCAGTTTCGACGCGTGGGTTAAATATTATCGACAGGATGAAAGCGCGACCAATTCCATCGTCAGCTATTACACCAAAGGATCGCTGGTCGGCCTTGCGCTCGACCTGACGATACGTGCAGAAACCAAGGGCAAGAAATCGCTGGACGATGTGATGCTGGCCTTGTGGCAGCAATATGGCCGTGATTTTTATCAGGACGGCGCTGCCGGACGCGGGGTGACGGAAAACGAAATCGATGACTTGTTCGATAGCGTTACCGGTTTGAAGTTGAAACGCTTACTGGATCGTTGGGTGCGTGGAACGGATGACTTGCCTTTGGCGAAATTGCTGGTGCCATTCGGCATAGTATTTTCCGATGAGCGCAAGAATGGCAAACCGGGTTTGGGCTTGCGCACGGTGCGCGATGGCAGCGATTGCAAGGTGGCGAATGTCTATGAAAACGGCGCCGCGCACAAGGCCGGCATATCGGCTGGTGACGTGTTGGTTGCGATTGATGGCTTGCGTGTGACAGGAGCGAATCTGGATAGTGTGCTCAGTCGTTATCGTGCCGGCGATGCTGTCGATTTGCACGTATTTCGCCGTGACGAATTATTGAATTTGAAGGCGAAAGTGCATGCGGCTGATGCGCCGAATGTGAGCTTGACTGTGGAGACGAAGCCGGTCACTGCGGTGCGACTGCGCAATGACTGGTTGAGTATCTGAGTGAAATGGATGCAGGCATTGCGGCGTGTTCGCCGCAATGCTCTAGTTGAACAGCCGGCTCAATTCCACGCCCGGTTCTGGCGCGCGCATGAAGGCTTCGCCCACCAGGAAGGCGTGCACGTCGGCATCCCGCATTTTTTTCACATCGTCCGGCGTGACGATTGCGGATTCGGTAATCACCAGCTTGTCGGGCGAGATGCGCGGCAATAAATCCAGCGTAACTTGCAGCGATGTTTCAAAGGTGCGCAGGTTGCGGTTGTTCACGCCCAGCAGCGCGGTTTTCAGGCGCAAGGCAGCCGTCAGTTCTTCTGCATTGTGGACTTCAACCAGCACATGCATGCCGAGCTCATGCGCGCAGGCTTCCAGTTCCGCCATCAAGCCGTGATCGAGCCCTGCAACGATCAGCAGGATGCAATCGGCGCCCCATGAGCGCGCTTCATAAACCTGATATGGATCGATGATGAAATCCTTGCGCAAGACCGGCAAGGCGCAAGCGGCACGCGCCTGCTTCAGATAGTCCGGCGCGCCCTGGAAGAATTGCACATCGGTCAGCACTGACAGGCAGGCGGCGCCATGTTTTGCATAACTGGCTGCGATTTCGGCTGGATGGAAGTCCGGGCGTATGACGCCTTTCGATGGCGAGGCTTTCTTGACTTCGGCGATGATGCCGGCGCTGCCGGCAGCGATTTTTTGACGCAAGGCGCCTTCGAAATCGCGTATCGCAGCGCGCGCATCCTTGTCCGCTTCGACTTCGCTGCGCAAGCTGGCCAGGCTGCGATATTTTTTCGCAGCGGCGACTTCATCGGCTTTGACGTCGAGAATTTTATTCAGAATATCGGACATGTTTTTTCAGTATAAATAATGGTGTGCGACGCAGTATGCGATCAGGCTTTGCTGCCAAGTTCCTGCGTGACGCGGACGAACTGTTCGAGTTTTTCACGCGCCGCACCAGAGGCAATCGCTGCACGTGCTTTCTCTAGCCCGTCGGCGATGGAGCTCGCCACGCCGGCCGCATACAGTGCCGTGCCGGCATTCAGGGCGACGATATCGCGTGCCGGGCCATCAACATTGGCTAGTGCTTCAAAGATTTTCGTTTTCGATTCGATGGAATTGGCGACTTTCAGATTGCGGCTTGCAATCATGGGCAGGCCGAAATCTTCCGGATGAATTTCATATTCGCGGATTTCGCCGTTGACCAGTTCGCCGACCATCGTCGCCGCGCCCAGCGATACTTCATCCATATTATCGCGACCCCAGACCACGACTGCATGTTGTGCGCCCAGGCGTTGCAATACGCGCACCTGGATGCCGACCAGATCTGCATGGAACACGCCCATCAGGATGTTGGGTGCGCCGGCTGGATTGGTGAGCGGACCGAGGATGTTGAAGATGGTGCGTACGCCGAGTTCCTTGCGCACCGGCGCTGCATGCTTCATCGCCGCATGGTGGTTCGGCGCGACCATGAAGCCGATGCCGGTTTGTGCAATCGACTCCGCCACCAACTCTGGCTTCAGATTGATGTTGGCGCCCAGCGATTCGAGCACATCGGCACTGCCGGACGAGGACGAGACGCTGCGCCCGCCATGTTTGGCGATGCGCGCACCGGCAGCTGCGGCGACAAACATCGACGCCGTTGAAATATTGAAGGTGTTGGCACCATCGCCGCCAGTGCCGACGATGTCGAGCAGGTTGGTAGTATCGCTGAGCGGCACTTTGGTGGAAAACTCGCGCATCACCTGCGCGGCAGCGGTAATTTCGCCTATGCTTTCCTTCTTGACGCGCAAGCCCATCGTCAATGCGGCTATCATCACCGGCGACATTTCGCCGCTCATGATCTTGCGGAACAGGTGCAGCATCTCATCGTGGAAAATTTCACGATGATCGATGCAGCGTAATAAGGCTTCTTGATCGGTTATCGGCATGGCGATGCTTTCAGAATTCAAATGGCCGGCGTCGTTCATCTCAGCGTACGAGAAAATTTTTCAGCAAGGCGTGGCCGTGTTCGGACAGGATAGACTCGGGATGAAACTGCACTCCCTGGATATCGAATTCCTTGTGCCGCACGCCCATGATTTCGCCATCATCGGTCCACGCAGTGATTTCCAGGCAATCCGGCAGCGATGCGCGTTCTATCGCCAGCGAGTGATAGCGGGTGACCGTGTACGGGCTGGGCAAGCCCTTGAAGACGCCGACGCCGGTATGCGTGATCAGCGAAGTCTTGCCATGCATGACTTGCTGCGCGCGCACGACCTTGCCGCCGAAAGCCGCACCTATCGCTTGATGGCCCAGGCACACACCGAGTATCGGCAATTTGCCGGCAAAATGTTTCAGCACAGGGATAGAGACGCCGGCTTCATGCGGCGTGCACGGGCCGGGCGAAATGCAGATGCGATCCGCCTTCAGGGCCGCTATTTGCTCCAGCGTGATTTCATCATTGCGCACGGTAACGACTTCTTCGCCCAGTTCGCCAAAATACTGCACCAGGTTATAGGTGAAGGAGTCGTAGTTATCTATCATCAGCAACATATCAAATCTCCCCGTCCAGACCATCTTGCACTTGTTCGGCTGCTCTTAACACAGCGCGCTGAAAGTTTTGGCTACGGCCGCTACGCTTAACTTGCGCTCCGCACAAGTTAGCCTGCGCCGAAACTATCCCCGCTTGTAGAAAATTTGCCATCTCAGATTTCTCCATCCAAGCCATCTTGCACCTGTTCAGCGGCTCTACGCACAGCGCGGGCCTTGTTTTCAGTTTCCTGCCATTCCATCTCGGGCACCGAATCGGCAACGATGCCGGCGGCTGCCTGCACATACAGCATGCCGTCCTTGATGACGCCGGTGCGGATCGCGATCGCCAGATCCATTTCGCCGCCGAATGACAGATAACCGCAGGCGCCGCCGTAAATGCCGCGCTTGGTTGGTTCCAGTTCATCGATGATTTCCATCGCCCGCACTTTCGGAGCACCCGACAGCGTGCCGGCCGGGAAAGTCGCTTTCAATACATCCAGATTCGACAGCCCGGCTTTCAGCGTGCCTTCGACATTGGAGACGATGTGCTGCACGTGCGAATATTTTTCGATCACCAGTTTGTCGGTGACCTTGACGCTGCCGATTTCAGCGATGCGGCCGATGTCGTTGCGCGCCAGATCGATCAGCATCACGTGTTCGGCGATTTCCTTCGGATCGGCCAGCAATTCCTTGGCCAGAGCCGCATCTTTTTCCGGCGTGTCGCCGCGCGGGCGGGTGCCGGCCAGTGGGCGTATCGTCACTTTTTTCTTGTCGTCGCCTATCGCTTCATTGCGCACCAGGATTTCTGGCGAGGCGCCGACGATTTGCATGTCGCCGAAGTTGTAGAAGTACATGTACGGCGATGGATTGAGCGAGCGCAGGGCGCGGTATAGCGTCAGTGGCGCATCGACATACGGCTTCTTGATGCGCTGGCCGATTTGCACCTGCATCAGGTCGCCAGCCATCACATATTCTTTGGCTTGCGCGACTGCTGCCAGGTAAGACTGCTTGTCGAATTCGCGTATCGTTTCTGTACGTGTCGAGGCCGGGGTCAGCGGTGCTTCGACCGCGCGATGCAATTTTGCGCGCAAGTCTTTCAGGCGTTCGCGGCCCTGTGCATAGGCATCCGCTTGCGCCGGATCGACATACACGATCAGATACAGTTTGCCGGACAGGTTGTCGATGACGGCCAGTTCTTCGGTCAGCAGCAACAGGATTTCCGGCAAGCCGAGATCGTCTTTCGGGCAGCTGTGGGCCAGGCGCTTTTCAACGTGGCGCACTGCGTCATAGCCAAAGTAACCAGCCAGACCGCCGCAAAAGCGCGGCATGCCGGGCAGGATCGCCACTTTATAGCGGGCCTGGAATTCGGCGATGAAATCGAGCGGATTGCCTTCATGCGTCTCCACAACTGCATCGTTCTTGACGACTTCTATGCGGGTGCCGAAGCTGCGCATCAGCGTCGTCGCAGGCAAGCCGATGAAGGAATAGCGACCGAAACGTTCGCCGCCGACAACAGACTCCAGCAGGAAGGAATTCTTTCCATTGTTCTGGGTTTGCGCCAGTTTCAGGTAGAGCGATAGCGGCGTTTCCAGATCGGCGAAAGCTTCGGCAATCAGGGGGATGCGGTTGTAGCCTTGCGTGGCCAGCGTTTTGAATTCGAGTTCAGTCATGGTTCTCTCCGGACCGCTATTGTAGACGAGCGGTTTGGTACTTGAGTAAGTACTGCAAAAAACGTTGCTGATCGCGCAGGAAAAACAGAAATGCGCAGGCGATCAGCGGCAACGGGTGCTTAGCCCCAGATTTGCCAGCCTCGCCATAGCCAGGCCTCATGGGCACCGGGTAATGCGATACGTTTTTTGTCGAGAAACATGATGATTTATGTTGAGATTAGATGAGCTGCCTGCAGCAGCGAAGAAACTATACCATCCGAGTCGATATCTTGTACAGCCTGCCCGTGGTTGTAGCCATATGGCACGGTGAGCACCTTGCAGCCGGCGGCGCGTGCAGCCTGCGTATCGCTGATCGAGTCGCCGATGGCGATGACCTCGACCGGTGCCAGGCCAAAATGCGCGCACACCTGCAGCAGTTGCATGGGGTCGGGTTTCTTTTTGGCGAATGAATCGCCGCTGTAGATGATTTCAAAATAATCGTGCAAGCCGGTTTTTTTCATCAGCGGCAAGGTAAAGGCGGCCGGCTTGTTGGTCACGCAAGCCAGGCGCAATCCCTTTGCCTGCATGGCCTGCAAGCCTTCATGCACGCCGGGAAAGACAGTCGCAAACTCGCCATTGACGTCCAGATAATGCTTTTCAAACAAGGTCAGTGCCTGCAGGAAGTGGCGTTCGATCACGACCGGAGAAAAATCGACGCCGAGTGCGCGCCGCACCAGGTTTTCTATGCCCTTGCCGACGAAGCTGATGACGGTATCGATGGCCAGCGGTGCCAGACTCAAATCACTGCGCATGCGGTTGACTGCGGCATGCAAGTCTTGCGCGGTATGCAGCATGGTGCCGTCCAGATCGATGATGACGGCGCGTATCCCGCAGATTGGCTTATCGGCAGGTGTGCTGACAGACAGACTCACACCTTGGCCAGTTCGCTGCGCATCGCAGCTATGACTGCCTTGTAGTCCGGCTTGCCGAAAATGGCGGAGCCGGCGACGAAAGTGTCTGCGCCGGCCCGGGCTGCGGCTTCGATATTGTCGACCTTGATGCCGCCGTCGACTTCCAGCATGATGTCGCGGCCGGAGGCATCGATCAATTTGCGCACGGCGGCGATTTTATTCAGCGTCTGCGGAATGAAGGATTGCCCGCCGAAGCCGGGATTGACCGACATCAGCAGGATGATGTCGAGCTTGTCCATCACGTGTTCCAGATAATGCAGCGGCGTACCGGGATTGAATACCAGCCCGGCCTTGCAGCCATTGTCGCGTATCAGTTGCAGCGTGCGGTCTATGTGTTCGGATGCTTCCGGATGGAAAGTGATGATGTTGGCACCAGCCTTGGCAAAATCGGGGACAATACGATCTACCGGCTTGACCATCAGATGCACGTCTATTGGCACTTGCACATGCGGGCGTATCGCTTCGCATACCAGTGGCCCTATCGTCAGGTTGGGAACGTAATGGTTATCCATGACGTCGAAGTGGATGATGTCGGCGCCGGCGGCGACGACATTGCGCACTTCTTCACCCAGGCGGGCGAAATCGGCGGACAGTATGCTGGGAGCGATGCGATAGCTGGGCATGGTCATGACTTTAAAATAGAAGCCGCTATTTTAACCCGCGACTCTGGGCGTGCGTCTTTCTTGTATCAGATGCGATGAGAGGTGAATTTCGTGCGCAATCGGGCCTGGTGCACTATCACTATATATAGTGCGATTCGACGCGCTATGATGCGGATATGTGCAAAGTTGCAATAAAAGTGGCGCAGAGTATGCGCGCAAAAGAGGAATTGAATGGCAAGCTACGAATTCACCGTCACCGTCAGCACGCAGTATCTGGAAGAGCAATCCGATCCCAAGCGCGCCAATTATGTATTTGCCTATACGGTAAGCATCAAGAATACCGGTCAGGTCGCTGCGCAATTGATCTCGCGCCACTGGGTGATCACCGATGCCAACAACCATACTGAAGAAGTGCGCGGTCTGGGTGTGGTGGGCAATCAACCCTTGTTGCAGCCCGGCGAGCAGTTTGAATATACCAGCGGCACCTCGATGGCCACGCCGCAAGGCTCTATGATGGGCGAATATTTTTGCGTGGCAGAAGACGGCGAGCAATTCGAGGCAAAAATTCCCGAGTTCGTCCTGTCGCTGCCGCGCACCCTGCATTGATCCTGCCGCTTATGCCGCCTCGTCATCCTTGGGTGGCAAGGGTTTTTGTGCCGGTGGCTGCGCTGGTTTCTGGCCTGAGTACATCGTCCACCATACGATAAAAATCAGCAAGAACAGCGCGATGCCCGCTTCAGCAAATAACATCCACATTACTTATCACTCCCCATGTCATTCATACGCCTCAGTTTACTCGCATCCATCCTGTTCGGCCTGGTTTCCTGTTCCACCGTGCCCAAACCTGAGCCGCTCGTTCCATCCGAGCCTGTCGCCCCCGTCACGCCAGCCAGGCCGCTGACACCGGCAGGAGAATTGCCCAGCCTGCCAAGAACCGAAATCAATCCTGCCTTGCGCCCAGTCACCTTTGCCGCCCTACCCGGCTGGAAGATGGATGATCAACGCGAAGCCTTGCCAGCCTTTCTCTCGTCTTGCGTGGTCTTGATCCGGCGTCCCGACTGGAAAGAGGCGTGTGTGGCAGGCGCAAATATCGATGCAAGCGATGCCTATGCGTCACGGCAGTTTTTTGAAAAGTATTTCGTGCCCTATCGCGTGTCGAATCCGGATGGCTCGCTCAGCGGCATGGTCACCGGCTATTACGAACCCTTGCTGCAGGGTGCGCGCAAACGCGGTGGCAAGTATCAGACGCCTTTGCATCGCGCGCCAGACGACATCCTGACGATAGAGTTGGCCAGTGTTTTCCCTGAGTTGAAGGGGCAGCGCGTGCGCGGCCGTCTGGTAGGCAACAAGGTGGTGGCTTACCCGTCGCGCGCCGAACTGAATCAGTCGAATGCGCTGGCCGGCAAGGAAATCCTGTGGGTGGACGACGCTGTCGAGGCTTTTTTTCTGCAAGTACAAGGTTCCGGTCGCGTCCAGCTGGTTGATAGCCAGGAAACCGTGCGCGTCGCCTATGCCGACCAAAACGGTCATCCATACAAGTCCATCGGTCGCTATCTGATCGACAAGGGTGAGCTGACTCTGGATCAGGCGTCAGCGCAAGGCATCAAGGCATGGGTCAAGGCCAATCCCAGGCGGCAGCAGGAATTGCTGAATGCCAATCCCAGCTATGTCTTTTTCAAGGAAGAGAAAGTAACGGATGCCGCCGTCGGGCCCAAAGGCGCGCTGGGCGTGCCATTGACGCCGCAGCGCTCGATTGCAGTCGATCCGCAATACATACCATTGGGGGCTCCGGTATTTCTTGCTACGACCCAGCCCAACAGTAAAGTGGCGTTGCAGCGGCTGGTGCTGGCGCAAGATACCGGCAGCGCCATCAAGAGCGCAGTGCGGGCCGATTATTTCTGGGGTTTTGGCGCGCAGGCGGGTGAGAAAGCTGGCGGCATGAAGCAGAGCGGTGCAATGTGGGTGTTATTGCCCAGGTAATTCTGGTGGGTAGTACATATATATAGGAGTCATGCATGCAATACGAAAATATACTCGTGGAAACCCGTGGCAAGGTTGGCCTCATCACGCTCAATCGCCCGGCGGCATTGAATGCGCTCAATGATCAGTTAATGGATGAGTTGGGTTTGGCCCTGCAAGCCTTCGATGCCGACGCAGGCATAGGCTGCATCGTCATTACCGGCAGCGAAAAGGCGTTTGCCGCAGGTGCCGATATAACTGCAATGGCCAGCTATACATATATGGACGCCTATAAAGGTGACTACATCACCCGTAACTGGGAGCAGATACGCAGCGTACGCAAGCCAGTCATCGCCGCAGTTGCCGGCTATGCACTGGGCGGCGGTTGTGAACTTGCGATGATGTGTGACTTCATTATTGCCGCAGATACTGCCAAATTCGGCCAGCCTGAAATCAAGCTAGGCATCATTCCAGGCGCTGGCGGCACGCAACGCCTGCCGCGCGCTGTGTCGAAAGCCAAGGCGATGGATATGTGCCTGACGGCACGCATGATGGATGCCGCCGAAGCCGAGCGCGCCGGCCTGGTGTCCCGCGTGGTAGCCGCCGACAAACTGATCGAAGAAGCGCTGGCCGCAGCAACTGTCATAGCGGATATGTCGCTGCCCATGGTGATGATGGTCAAGGAATCCATCAATCGCGCCTATGAAACCACACTGGCAGAAGGCGTGCAATTCGAGCGCAGGGCGTTCCACAGTACCTTCGCCACAGAAGATCAAAAAGAAGGAATGCGTGCCTTTATCGAGAAGCGCGCACCGAGATTCAGGAACGTTTAAACGTGCGTTTTGAAATAGTTAAAGTATTTTCTCAAAAGCACTTGCCAAGGGTGGAAGACGTTTGCTATAGTTCGCCTCCCGTTGAGAAGCGGGGAGTTGAAGAAGCAGGCAGTAAGCGGCTTTTGAGACTGGTGAGGGGTGTTGGAAGTTGAAGTAAGTGTTGAAAACTTTGAAAAGAATTTAAAACAAAGTTGTTGACGCAAACGAAGAAATGCCACATAATCTCATCTCTCTGCTGCTGACGAACAAAACGATTCGCAGCGCCGCTGAAACAGCGAAGCAGACAAGAAGTTCTTTAAAAATTAACAGTCGATAAGTGTGGGCGTTTAATGGAAGCGCGGCAATCAGGTTCGCTTGGTTGTCATAACTTTAAACATTAAATGCTCACAAAGAAATATAGATACTTTCTGTTAAAGGAAAGTACCTGTCAGTATTTTGAGTGAGCGACCGGTTCGAAAGAACCATGTCAGCGATGACATAAAACAACAGAGATTAAACTGAAGAGTTTGATCCTGGCTCAGATTGAACGCTGGCGGCATGCCTTACACATGCAAGTCGAACGGCAGCACGGGAGCTTGCTCCTGGTGGCGAGTGGCGAACGGGTGAGTAATATATCGGAACGTACCCTAGAGTGGGGGATAACGCAGCGAAAGTTGCGCTAATACCGCATACGATCTACGGATGAAAGTGGGGGATCGCAAGACCTCATGCTCATGGAGCGGCCGATATCTGATTAGCTAGTTGGTAGGGTAAAAGCCTACCAAGGCTTCGATCAGTAGCTGGTCTGAGAGGACGACCAGCCACACTGGAACTGAGACACGGTCCAGACTCCTACGGGAGGCAGCAGTGGGGAATTTTGGACAATGGGCGCAAGCCTGATCCAGCAATGCCGCGTGAGTGAAGAAGGCCTTCGGGTTGTAAAGCTCTTTTGTCAGGGAAGAAACGGTGAGGGCTAATATCCTCCACTAATGACGGTACCTGAAGAATAAGCACCGGCTAACTACGTGCCAGCAGCCGCGGTAATACGTAGGGTGCAAGCGTTAATCGGAATTACTGGGCGTAAAGCGTGCGCAGGCGGTTTTGTAAGTCTGATGTGAAATCCCCGGGCTCAACCTGGGAATTGCATTGGAGACTGCAAGGCTAGAATCTGGCAGAGGGG
>NZ_JAUSME010000295.1 GCF_030645555.1 Herminiimonas sp. | reverse complement strand
GCGGCTGCAGGCGCTAGAGCAGCAGGCTGCGCTGCGACCGGTGCAGGTGCAGCCACCGGCGCTTCAACTGGAGCTGCGGCCACTGGTGCTGGTGCCGGCGCTGCAACTGCTGCGGCAGGAGCTGCCACTGGCGCTGCCGCCTGGGCTGGTTCGGCTTTGGCTGGCGCTGCAGGCGCGGCGGCAGATTCAGCCGCTGCATCCACCACCAACAGCAGGGAACCTTCAGCAACCTTGTCGCCCAGCTTGACCTTGATTTCTTTCACGACACCGGCGTGGCTGGATGGAATTTCCATGCTGGCTTTATCGGACTCAACCGTAATCAGCGATTGATCGACCTTGATCGTATCGCCCACCTTGACCAGCAACTCTATGATTTCCACTTCCTTGAAATCACCGATATCCGGGACTTTGACTTCGACCATGCTCATCGTTTTATCTCCGCTTGTTTGCGTGTCCACCATCATGACAGCGGGGAGGCAGATGGCAGGCAGTCATTCTGCGCACCATCTGCATCCCCGTCACCTCATCGATGAGGAAGGATTTTTATATCTGGATTACAGCGTTACCGGATTAACTTTTTCCGGATTGATGCCGTACTTCGCAATCGCCTGCGACACCACCGAAACGGAAATCGCACCTTCGTCAGCCAGCGCCTTGAGTGCCGCCACAGTCACGAAGTAGCGGTTGACTTCAAAGAATTCGCGCAGTTTGGCGCGGCTGTCCGAACGGCCGAAACCGTCTGTACCCAGCACTTTGTAAGTACGCTCTTTCGGAATGAAGGCGCGTACCTGTTCTGCAAACGTACGCATGTAATCGGTGGCCACCACGATAGGACCGGCAGTGCCTTGCAGCGATTGCGTGACGTGCGCCACGCGCGGCGTCTCGGCCGGGTGCAGCATGTTCCAGCGCTCGACATCCTGGCCATCGCGCGCCAGCAGCGTGAACGACGGTGCGGACCAGACGTCGGCGACGATGCCCCAGTCTTCCTGCAACAAATCGGCGGCCGCGATCACTTCGCGCAGGATGGTGCCTGAGCCCATCAATTGCACGCGATGCTTGGATTTTTTCGTGCCTTCCTGCAGCAGGTACAGACCCTTGATGATGTTGGCTTCCTGGCCAGCCTTGATACCCGGCTGCGGATAGTTTTCATTCATCAGCGTGATGTAATAGAACACATCTTCCTGATTCTCTATCATGCGCTTCAAGCCATCCTGCATGATGACGGCGACTTCATGCGCGAAGGTCGGATCGTAAGGCACGCAGTTCGGGATCGTCGAAGCGAGGATATGGCTATGACCATCTTCATGCTGCAAGCCTTCGCCGTTCAGCGTCGTGCGTCCTGCGGTACCGCCGAGCAGGAAGCCGCGTGCGCGCATGTCGCCCGCTGCCCATGCCAGGTCGCCTATGCGTTGCAGGCCGAACATCGAGTAGAAGGTGTAGAACGGCACCATAATGCGGTTGTTGCTTGAGTATGAAGTTGCAGCGGCAATCCATGAACTCATTGCGCCGGCTTCGTTGATGCCCTCTTGCAGGATTTGTCCAGCCTTGTCTTCACGGTAGTAGCTGACCTGATCCTTGTCGACCGGCTCGTACAACTGGCCTTCGCGGTTGTAGATGCCGATCTGGCGGAACAGGCCTTCCATGCCGAAGGTGCGCGATTCATCGACCAAGATAGGTACGACGCGCTTGCCCAGATGTTCATCGCGCAACAGGATGGACATGATGCGCACATAGGCTTGCGTGGTCGAGATTTCACGGCCTTCTGCAGTCGGGTCCAGCACTGCCTTGAATGCAGACAGTTCAGGCACCGGCAGTTTTTCATCGGCTTGCTTGCGACGCTGCGGCAGGTAACCGCCCAGTGCAGCACGACGCTCATGCAGGTATTTCATTTCCGGCGCATCGTCAGCCGGTTTGAAGAATGGAATATCGTGCAGTTCATCATCCGGAATCGGCAAGGAAAAGCGATCGCGCATTTCGCGCACGGCTTCATCGTCGAGCTTCTTGGTCTGGTGCGCAGTATTGCGCGCTTCGCCCGACTTGCCCATGCCGTAACCCTTGACGGTCTTGACCAGCAAGACGGTAGGCTGCCCCTTGTGTTCCTGCGCCTGCTTGAAGCCGGCGTAAATCTTGTGTGGATCGTGGCCGCCGCGCAGCAAATGCCAGATGTCGTCGTCCGACATGCGCGATACCATTTCCAGCAACTTTGGATGCTTGCCGAAGAAATGCTTGCGCACATAGGCGCCATCCTTGGCCTTGTAATTCTGGTATTCGCCATCCAGCGTTTCCATCATCACGCGCTGCAGGATGCCTTCTTTATCCTTGGCCAGCAATGGATCCCAGTTCGAACCCCAGATGACCTTGATGACGTTCCAGCCGGCACCGCGGAATTCGCCTTCGAGTTCCTGGATGATCTTGCCGTTGCCGCGCACCGGGCCGTCGAGGCGCTGCAGGTTGCAGTTGACGACCATGACCAGGTTGTCGAGTTGTTCGCGACCAGCCACGCCGATTGCGCCCATCGATTCCGGCTCATCCATCTCGCCGTCGCCGCAGAATACCCAGACCTTGCGGTTATCGGTTTTCGCCAGTTCGCGTGCGTGCAAATACTTGAGGAAACGCGCTTGGTAAATTGCCATCAGCGGGCCCAAGCCCATCGATACTGTAGGGAATTGCCAGAAGTCCGGCATCAGTTTTGGATGCGGGTAGGAAGACAAACCCTTGCCATCGACTTCGCGGCGGAAGTTGAGCAATTGCTCTTCGCTCAAGCGGCCTTCGAGGAAGGCGCGGGCATAGACGCCGGGCGAGGAATGACCTTGTATATACAGCAGATCGCCACCGTGATCTTCGGTAGGCGCATGCCAGAAATGGTTGAAGCCGGTACCCAGCATATTGGCCAGCGAGGCAAAGCTGGAGATGTGGCCGCCCAAATCGCCATCGACGCGATTGGCCTTGACGACCATCGCCATCGCATTCCAGCGCATCCATGAGCGCAGGCGCTCTTCATACTCCATGTTGCCGGGAGAGTTCTCACCGAAATCAGCAGGAATCGTATTGACGTAAGCAGTCGTGCTGGAAAATGGCACCTGCGCACCGCGACGACGGGCCAGATCGATCAGGCGCTCCATCAGGTAATGAGCGCGCTCAGGGCCCTCGTTTTCGATAACCGCTTCGAGGGCGTCGAGCCACTCTTGCGTTTCCATTACATCTGGGTCGTTGGCGGCTTGCGCCAGTACCTGGTCGATTTGGGCTGACATCTGTGTCTCCTGATTTATCTTGTGTGCCGTTCTTTGTAAAAACGGACAGCTATTTTTTTGAAACTGGTTACGCATATTGTGCTGCGGATTGTCGCGAGTTTAACAGCTGTTTTTGTTATTTTCAAATGGCGATATCATTTTTCATAATGCGAAATTATGTGGCATAGCAGCATTTTTTAACGCGATTTAATCGCCGCCAGCCATGCCAAAGCGCCTTATGTCACCCTCGTCTGCACATCCCCTTATAATCAGGCTTTCGCCATCCAACCACCTCATTGAAGCCATGACCGCACAAATCATCGATGGAAACCTGCTCTCCCAACAATTACGCAAAGATGTCGCAGTCCGCGCCGCCGCACTGACAGCCCAAGGCAAACAGCCTGGCCTGGCGGTGATACTGGTCGGCGACAGCCCGGCTTCGCAAGTCTATGTACGCAACAAGGTCAAGGCTTGCGTAGACAATGGCTTGCATTCAGTGCTCGAAAAATACGATGCCGACATGACTGAGGCGGCCTTGCTGGCGCGTATTGCTGCGCTGAACAATGATCCGGCAATACACGGGATACTGGTGCAAATGCCGCTACCCAAGCATATCGATCCAAACAAGGTCATAGAAGCCATTTCGCCACGCAAGGATGTAGATGGCTATTCGGTCTTGAGCGCGGGCGAACTGCTGACTGGCTTGCCGGGCTTCCGCCCTTGCACGCCTTACGGTTGCATGAAGCTGATAGA
>NZ_JAUSME010000294.1 GCF_030645555.1 Herminiimonas sp. | reverse complement strand
CTGAGCAGCTTCCACTTTATCCAGCAGGTGGGCGTCGCAGAACGGCCCTTTTTTCAATGAGCGTGCCATGTCCTATTCCTTATTTCTTGCCGCGGCGTGAGACGATCATCGAAGTCGTGCGCTTGTTGCGACGCGTCTTCTTGCCCTTGGTTTGCTGACCCCACGGCGAGACCGGGTGACGACCTGCTGCTGTCTTGCCCTCGCCGCCACCGTGCGGGTGATCGACCGGGTTCATGACAACACCACGAACCGTCGGACGAATACCACGCCAACGATTTGCGCCAGCCTTGCCGATCTTGCGCAGGTTGTGTTCGCCGTTGCCGACTTCACCGATGGTAGCGCGGCACTCGATGTGCACGCGGCGGACTTCACCCGAGCGCAGGCGCACCTGAGCGTAGGTTCCTTCACGCGCCATCAGAACTACTGCAGCGCCTGCGGTACGCGCCATCTGCGCACCTTTGCCTGGCAGCATTTCGACGCAATGCATCGTAGTACCGACCGGAATGTTGCGGATCGGCAGGCAGTTGCCCGCCTTGATCGGCGCTTCCGAACCGTTCATCAGCTGATCACCGACAGCCATGCCCTTGCTGGCCAGCACATAGCGGCGCTCGCCATCGGCGTAAAGCACCAGCGCAATGTTGGCGCTGCGGTTAGGGTCATATTCGAGACGCTCAACCTTGGCCGCGATACCGTCCTTGTTGCGACGGAAGTCGATGACACGGTAGTGCTGCTTATGACCACCACCTATGTGACGGGTAGTGATATGGCCGTTGTTGTTACGGCCGGCAGACTTGGATTGCTTCTCGATCAGGGCAGCGAACGGACGACCTTTGAACAGGCCGGGCGTCACCACCTTCACCATGCCGCGACGGGCTGGCGAGGTCGGTTTCGTCTTTACGAGTGCCATTATTTAGCCTCCTCGGTGAAGTTGATTTCTTGACCAGGCTTCAGGCAGACAAACGCACGACGCGTGTGATTGCGACGGCCATTGAAGCGGCCCGAACGTTTTTGCTTACCTTGACGATTGGCAACCTGAACCGATTCAACCTGAACCTTGAACAGCAACTCAACCGCAGCCTTGATTTCCAGCTTGGTAGCATCAGGCATCACGAGGAAAACGACTTGTTCGTTTTTTTCAGCAACGAAAGTTGCCTTCTCGGAAATGACTGGCGCCAACAACACTTTCATCAAGCGCTCTTCGCTATGTTTCAGAATCGCGCTCATGCCAGCATCTCCTCAATCTTGGCCAATGCCAATTTCGTGATCAGGATCTTCTTGTAGAAGACCAGCGAAACTGGATCAGCATGACGTGGCTCGCAAATCAGCACGTTAGGCAGATTGCGCGATGCCAACAACAGGTTGTCATCCAGGCTGTCAGTAATGACGAGCACTGAATCCAAACCCATATCTTTCAGTTTTTGCGACAAGAGCTTGGTCTTAGGCGCTTCAACTGACAGACTTTCGATGACGGAGAGACGACCTTCGCGAGCCAACTGGGAGAGGATCGAGCAGAGGCCTGCGCGATACATCTTCTTGTTAACTTTGTGCGAGAAGTTTTCTTCAGGCGAGTTCGGGAAAATCCGACCGCCGCCACGCCACAAAGGCGAAGACGACATACCAGCACGAGCACGGCCCGTACCTTTTTGACGCCATGGCTTCTTGGTGGTGTGATGAACTTCTTCACGATCTTTTTGTTTGCGGTTACCGCTGCGTGCGTTGGCTTGATAGGCAACGACGACTTGGTGTATCAGTGCTTCGTTGTAATCGCGACCGAAAATAGTATCCGGCGCAGCAACGTTCGAAGACGATTGACCTTGTGCATTCAGGAGCTTGAGTTCCATGAATTAAGCCCCCTTCTTTGCTTTGACTTTAACAGCAGGCAATACAATCACCTGGCCGTTTTTCGCACCCGGCACAGCACCCTTAACCAACAGCAGTTGGCGATCAGCATCGATACGAGCGATCTCAAGGTTTTGTATTGTGCGGTTCACGTCACCAAGGTGACCGGTCATGCGCTTACCAGGGAAAACACGACCTGGATCTTGCGCCATACCGATGGAGCCTGGAACATTATGCGAACGTGAGTTACCGTGCGTAGCGCGGCCGGAAGAGAAGTGGTAACGCTTGATAACACCAGCGTAACCCTTACCGATCGACACACCCTGCACGTCTACTTTTTGACCGACTTCGAACAGGCTGGCAGCGATAACATCGCCGACTTTCAGTTCGGAAGCAGCAGTAGCAGCAACACGGAATTCTTTGAGGACGGTGCCGGCTTCGACGCCCGCTTTGGCGTGATGCCCAGCGGAAGACTTGTTGACACGGGAAGCACGGCGGCTGCCGAAAGCGACCTGGACAGCCGAATAACCATCGACGTCAGGCGTTTTGATTTGCGTCACACGGTTGTTAGATACGTCCAACACGGTGACAGGAATTGAATCCCCGTCATCCGTGAAGATGCGCATCATACCAACCTTGCGACCAAGAAGGCCTTGGCCTTTATCTTGGTTTTGGTTCATTTTTTCTCCATTCCCACCTACGATTGGGCGGGGCTGATATTTGGAACTACGAGTACCGCAAGGTTTCCAAAGCGGAATCCTTAGCGAAGCCCGAGATTATAACCGGGGAACAGCGCTTCCACAACACCTAAATGTAGGAATTGTTGTTTCCGGCGTTTAACTGCGGGACAAATTTCTGTCCCGCATGATGCAAACAATTTATTGCAGTTTGATTTCGACATCTACGCCAGCCGGCAAATCCAGTTTCATCAATGCATCAACTGTTTTGTCTGTAGGGTCTACGATGTCCATCAAACGTACATGGGTACGGATTTCGAATTGATCGCGCGATGTCTTGTTGACGTGCGGCGAACGCAAAACGTCAAAACGCTGGATGCGTGTAGGCAATGGCACTGGGCCCTTGACCACTGCGCCGGTGCGCTTGGCGGTATCAACGATTTCCAGTGCCGATTGATCGATCAAACGGTAATCGAATGCTTTCAGACGAATACGGATTTTTTGATTTGGCGCTGCTTTCGCTGCTGCTGCTTTTGGTGTTGCTGTCTTTGGTGCTGTTGACATATTCATTCCTTAAAAGAGCGAGCCGCGAGCGGGTAAGCACTCGCGGCGATATTAAATGACAGTGAAGTCAGATAGTTGTTTGATTACTCAATAATCTTGGCAACCACACCGGCGCCAACAGTACGACCGCCTTCGCGTATAGCGAAGCGCAAGCCTTCTTCCATCGCGATCGGGTTGATCAACATCACTGTGATCGACACGTTGTCGCCTGGCATAACCATTTCTTTATCCTTCGGCAACTCGATCGAACCAGTCACGTCCGTAGTACGGAAGTAGAACTGTGGACGGTAGTTGTTGAAGAATGGGGTATGACGGCCGCCTTCGTCTTTCGACAGGACATAGATTTCGCCTGTGAAATGCTTGTGTGGCTTGATCGAACCTGGCTTGGCCAATACTTGGCCCCGCTCCACGTCTTCACGCTTGGTGCCGCGCAGCAATACGCCGACGTTGTCGCCTGCTTGACCTTGGTCGAGCAGTTTGCGGAACATTTCAACACCGGTACAGGTGGTCTTCTGTGTATCGCGGATGCCGATGATTTCAAGTTCTTCGCCGACTTTAACGATACCGCGTTCGATACGACCGGTCACAACGGTGCCGCGACCCGAGATCGAGAATACGTCTTCTACTGGCAACAGGAAGGCGCCGTCTACTGCGCGTTCTGGTGTCGGGATGTAGGTGTCGAGGGCTTCTGCCAGGGCGAGGATAGCTTGTTCGCCGAGTGGACCTGTGTCGCCTTCGAGTGCCAATTTAGCCGAACCCTTGATGATAGGCAGATCGTCGCCTGGGAATTCGTACTTGGAGAGGAGCTCGCGCACTTCCATTTCGACCAGTTCGAGCAATTCTGCATCGTCAACCATGTCGCACTTGTTCAGGAACACGATGATGTATGGAACGCCAACCTGGCGTGCCAGCAGGATGTGCTCACGCGTTTGCGGCATAGGGCCGTCAGCTGCGGAACATACCAGGATCGCGCCGTCCATTTGCGCAGCACCGGTGATCATGTTTTTGACATAATCGGCGTGGCCTGGGCAGTCAACGTGTGCGTAGTGACGGTTTGCTGTTTCGTACTCAACGTGTGCGGTGTTGATCGTGATGCCGCGCGCTTTTTCTTCTGGCGCTGCGTCAATTTGATCGTATGCTTTTGCTTCGCCGCCGAATTTCTTCGACAATACGGTTGCAATCGCTGCTGTCAATGTGGTTTTACCATGATCGACGTG
>NZ_JAUSME010000285.1 GCF_030645555.1 Herminiimonas sp. | reverse complement strand
GCCGGCATGGGCTCGCGGTTTTCGCGATAGCGCGCGTAGAGATCGTGGCGCCAGGTATGACCGCCAAAATCGAAGGCCGGCAGCACATGCGTGGGCTGGTGCGTGGCCAGCAGTTTCCTGAATGATGCGAGCGAGTGGCGCAGCGCTGCTTCCGCCTTGGCCGGGCTATCGGGCTCCACATTGGCTTCATACACACGCCGCACGATATTGAGGCCATCGATCGCGAGCAGTTTTCCCATGGATAGGCGCCTCATGACACGTTATATAAAAAGGATGCTGTGCAAAACTGGTACGGATTTTACTCGCCTTGTACTGGCCGGGCGGCATTATCCGGATGCATGCAAGCCGGCCAATCGCTATGACAGGGATGTGGCGGTGTACCATATTGCAATTGCACCTGATCCCTAACATCATGAAATTCATCGCTTCGATATTGCTCAAGACCCTGGTAGTCGCCTCAGTTTTCTCATTGGCGGCCTGTACGCCCAAATACGACTGGCGCGAAGTGCGCGGCGAAAATGCCACCTATGTGATCGCGCTGCCCAGCAAACCGACTACATTTACCCGCACGATAGACTTGAACGGCACGCCGGTGTCGATGACGATGGTGGCCGCTGAAGTCGAGGGCGTGACCTTTGCCGTTGGTAGCGCAGAACTGCCCGACGCAACCCAGGCCCAGGTTTCACTGAGCGCAATGAAAACTGCGATGGTCAATAACATCGGCGGCAAGATCCGGCAGGAAAAAGTATTGACGATGGCGCAATCACCATATGCAGCAGGCAAAGTGGCGGTCACTGAAGTCGAGGCAAGCGGGCCAGCAGCGAATGGGCAAAGCCGCATCTTGTTCGGCCGCTTCGTCGCCAAGGAAAAACGTGTGTATCAAGTAGTCGTCCTCGGCGCCGAGAAAGGCCTCAAGCGCGATACGGTCGACACGTTTTTTTCCTCATTCAAATTCAACTAGGATTGATTCCGTGCAATTTTCAAGCGCCTGATGCACACAGCGCAGGCACGCAACTCTGCTAGAGCACGGCTGGAAATCATGCTATCGTTTTGTCATAGTTCACTTAGAGGAGGCTGCGCATGTTAGTCACGTTCAAATCCAAAGCTGCCGCCGAGGTCCTGATGTATGAAGAGCACGCCAAACGCATTTTCGACCTGCTCCATAAAGATCCGAAACGCGGCGTCATTACCGCAGCAGAAACCGGCAACGCGATTGCATTGCTGGAAGTGGAAATCACTGAAAGCAAGGCGCACTCTGCCTCCGACGCCGTGCAACGCGATGTGGTCGCCCACCATGGCGAAAACGGTGACGATAACGAACATGAACAACCGGAAGCCGTGAGTTTTTCATCGCGCGCCTACCCGCTGCTTGAAATGTTGCGCGCCGCAAAAGCAGAAAATAAAGACGTGGTGTGGGGCGTCTGACCCGGGTCAAGCCGGCCAGTCAGGCCGGCATCCGCATGCCCCGCACGCACGCAAAGTAACAAACTTCCGTAATTTGTCTCGCCCTGGTGCGCGCGCAGCGCCTTGCACCGCTACAATCACGTCATTAGAAATTTAAGAGCCATGCCTGCATCAGGCCCTGGCTGGAAATGCTGCGGACGATATCTGTACCCGTCGCGACAAGCGCCAGCCTTAACGAAGACATAACGTGACGACCATACATTTAAAGCCGGATTCCCTCTCTTTCAGCCTGCACGGCGCCGCCCAGGCTGTGGCCGATGTAGGACGCGGAGTTGCATTGCCGCAGTCGCTGGCGCGTATATTTGCGCAAACCAGCGCAACGCCACAGGCGCGCGGAGCCATCCAGGATCTTTCCTATTACTGCATGCGCCACATCGGCCGCGCCGAAGCCTTGCTCAATGCAATGACGACCAAGCCGACCGAACCTGCAATCCTGCATGGCTTGCTGTGCTGTGCGCTGGCGCTGATTTCAGACCCGGATGAAACCGAAGCCAATGCCCGTTACAGCGCATTTACCGTCGTCGATCAAGCCGTCACTGCTGCTGCCGCGGACCCCGACATGGCGCATGCAAAGGGCATGGTCAATGCCGTGCTGCGCCGCTTCCTGCGCGAACGGGAAGCACTGTCCAAGAGTGCGGCCGGCACGCAGATGGCGCGCTGGAATTACCCGGACTGGTGGATAGACCGGATGCGCTCGGCTTATCCGCAAGACTGGCAGGCGATACTGCAGGCAGGCAATGCTGCGCCGCCGCTCACGCTGCGCGTCAACCAGCGCAAAACCACGGTAGAGGATTACCTCGCGCTGCTGGCGGAAAAAGGCATCGCCGCCACCCGCATCGGACCTGTTGCGGTGCGCCTGACGCAAGCCACGCCGGTCAGTCAAATTCCCGGCTTCAACGATGGCCTGGTCTCGGTGCAGGATGCCGCCGCCCAGCTTGCCGCGCCTCTGCTGGACCTGCAGGATGGCATGCGCGTGCTGGATGCGTGCGCAGCGCCCGGCGGCAAGAGCGGTCACATACTGGAAACTGCAGATGTGGAACTGGTCGCACTGGACAATGACCCGCGCCGCATGACGCGCATCACGGAAAACCTGCAACGCCTGCAATTGAGCGCCTCCCTGCAAACCGGGGACGCCAGCGACAACAGCTGGTGGGACGGCAAACCGTACGACCGCATACTGGCTGACGTGCCATGCACTGCATCCGGCATCGTGCGGCGCCACCCTGACATACGCTGGCTGCGGCGCAAAGGCGATGCGGTGCAACTAGCCACACTTTCCGCGCAAATTCTCGACAACCTTTGGCAGATGGTGCGGCCGGGTGGTAAATTGCTGTTTGTGACCTGCTCGGTATGGCCGCAGGAATCGGAAGCGCAAGCTGCTGCCTTCGCGGTACGCAATCAGGCCAGCCGATTGCCGGCGCCGGGCCAGTTGCTGCCGACCGCAAATGCAGAAAACGATCATGACGGCTTGTTTTACGCACTGTTTCAAAAATCCGGAGCTTGACCTTTTTCAACCGCTACCAACTGCCAGGCGCTTGCTCTGCCCCTAGACGCGTGAAACGAAAACTTTCCTTTTCTCTCTACTGGCTATGCGCCACCCTGCTGCTGGCGTTCGCGCTGCAACACACGGTCACGCATGCAGCCGAGAATATAGAAATCGAACAGGCGCACCTGGAAGACAGCAGCGAAGGTTATCGCTTGTCGGCAACCTTCGCCTTTGACCTCAACCGCGGCCTGGAAGATGCGCTGACACGCGGCATACCGCTGTACTTCACGACCGAAATCGAAATCACCAAGCCGCGCTGGTACTGGTTTGATGCAAAAGAGATCGTCAGGGCACAAACCATACGCATTTCATACAATGTACTGACGCGCCAATATAGCGCTGCCATTACCGGCAGCCTGCAACAAAGCTTCAGCACGCTGGACGATGCACTGTCGATGATACGGCGCCCCAATCGCTGGGTGGTCGCCGACAGGAATGCGTTGAAAACCGGCCAGACGTATGACGTTGCCATCCGCATGCAACTCGACGTCGCCCATTTGCCCAAGCCGTTCCAGGTCCATGCGCTCAACAGCAGCGACTGGCGCCTGTCGTCGCACTGGAAACACTTCACCTACACGGCAGAACGACAGTGACACGGCTACTTCGGTATTTGCTGGTTGTCGGCGGCGCCGTTGTCAGTATCTTGCTGTTCATGCTGGCCTCGGCCTCTGAAAATTCCAGCCTGTTCGAGCGTAATTACCCGTGGCTGCTGATCCTCAATGCAGTCGTTGCCGCGGCCTTGCTGACGCTGGTCGTGCTGCTGCTGCTGCGTTTGTACAAACGCCACAAGCGCGGCAAGTTCGGCTCCAAACTGATGGCGCGGCTGGTGCTGCTGTTTGCGATGATAGGCATCCTGCCGGGCATCGTGATTTATACCGTGTCGGTGCAATTCGTCTCGCGCTCGATCGAATCATGGTTTGACGTACGCGTCGAATCGGCGCTCGAATCCGGCCTCAACCTCGGCCGTTCCGCACTCGATGCATCGCTCGATGATTTGCGCCTGAAAACGCGCAACATGGCGCTGGAACTGTCGGATGCTTCCGAAGCCGCACAGGTCACTCAGTTGTCGCGCATGCGCGACCAGAACGCAACGCAGGAAGCGGTGATCGTGACCGGCAACGGCCAGGTGATAGCCAGCTCGGGCTCGCAGCTGGGTGCATTCCTGTACGACCTGCCTACTGCCGTCATGTTGCGGCAAGCGCGCCAGACACGCGCCTATGCCGCCATAGAGGGCAATAACGATTTCCAGGACAACAGCCCGTCCGTATCCAAAGCCAAAACCAACACGATTACCGCAGCTGCCGCCAATCCGGCAAACAGCCTGCGCCTGCGTGTCGTGGTCGAGATTCCAAGCGCAAGCAAATCCCTGTCGCTGCAATCCGAAACGCGTTACCTGCAATTGCTGCAGCCGGTGCCGGAACAGCTGGCCAGGAATGCGGAAGCGCTGCGCCTGGCCTACAGTGAATATCAGGAACGCTATCTGGCACGCACCGGCTTGCGCAAGATTTACCTGGTAACGCTGACGCTGACCTTGCTGCTGGCGATCTTCGGCGCCATCGCCGGCGCCTTCCTGATCGCCAGTGATCTGGCCAAGCCTTTGCTGCTGCTGGCAGAAGGAACCAAGGCGGTGGCGGAAGGCAATCTCTCGCCGCGCCCCATCATTGCAACCTCGGATGAGCTCGGCACCCTGACGCAATCCTTCAATACGATGACGCGCCAGTTATTCGATGCGCGCGCTTCGGTGGAAAAAAATCGCGCCGAACTGGAAAACGCCAAAGGCTATCTGGAATCGGTGCTAGCCAATATGTCGGCCGGCGTGATGGTGCTGGACAGGAATTTCAAACTGGTCACCTGCAATGAATCGGTAGAACGCATACTGCAGCATGACTTTTCCCAGCACATAGGCAAGCCGCTGAAAGAAATCGATGGCTTGAGCGCATTTGCACAAGTCATCACGCAATCCTTTTCTGAAAAAAGCGCGCAATCGGCAGCAGATGGCGGCGCCACCGGCAACCTGCACTGGCAACACCAGATCGATGTGCCGCGCCGCATGGGCGGGGCGGAAGCAGAAAACGATATTTCACTGCTGGCGCGCGGCTCACGCCTGCCGGCCGCCAGGGATAGCGGCTATGTGGTGGTGTTCGATGATATTTCCGATGTGATTTCGGCGCAGCGTTCGATTGCCTGGGGCGAAGTCGCGCGACGCCTGGCGCATGAAATCAAAAATCCGCTGACGCCGATACAACTGTCGGCCGAACGCCTGCACATGAAGCTGGAAGGCAAGTTGAACGAGCAGGATGCCGCCATCCTCGAACGCAGCACGGCAACCATCGTCAACCAGGTATCGGCGATGAAGCGCATGGTCGAAGACTTCCGCGATTATGCAAAAACGCCGCCGGCGGTTTTATCCGCACTCGACCTGAATGCGCTGATAGAGGAAATCCTGCACCTGTATCTGGCCGGCGACGAGCGCGACATCATCCATGCCTCGCTGACAGAGGGATTGCCGCACATCATGGGCGACCCTACCCAGTTGCGCCAGGTCATACACAACCTGCTGCAAAATGCGCAGGATGCGGTTGGCGACCGCGCCACGCAGATACCCAGGCCGCGTATTGATATCATTACCGAAGAAATCCATTACCGGAGTTCGGATGGCGCCGTCAGCAATGCGGTACAGCTGTCGATCACCGATAACGGACCGGGATTTTCACCCAAAATCCTGGCCCATGCCTTCGAGCCTTACATCACGTCCAAACCGCGCGGCACCGGTCTGGGACTGGCTATGGTGAAGAAAATCATAGAAGAACATGGCGGCCGCATCGATATAAAAAACAGAACCACGACGAATGGTGCAAAAGTGGCAATTTTGCTGTTAAAGTTAGCCCCTTGATAAAGTCTGGACTACAAGACTTGCAAAGAGGATGACAATCAAGACAAGGGTGTAAAGAGATGGCCAATATTCTAGTTGTTGATGATGAAATGGGAATCCGCGAGTTGCTGTCCGAAATCCTCGGGGATGAAGGGCATGTCGTGGCAACAGCAGAGAATGCCCAGCAGGCGCGTGAATTGCGCGCGGCAGCAAAACCGGATCTGGTCCTGCTCGATATCTGGATGCCGGATACCGATGGCGTGACGCTGCTCAAGGAGTGGCAGCGCGATGGCTTGCTGACGATGCCGGTGATCATGATGTCCGGTCACGCGACGATAGATACTGCCGTCGAAGCGACCCGCATAGGCGCACTCAATTTCCTGGAAAAACCGATCTCGCTGCAAAAACTCTTGAAAGCCGTGCAGCAAGGCATCTCGCGCGGACAGGAAGTCACGCGTGTGGCAACGATACCGGTGCGCACCAGCGTCGCCGCTACCGAAACGCACAGCCTGTCAGCAGACAAGAGCATGCCGGCAACAACCGGCCTGAGCTACCAGGGCAACGTCTCCGTACCGCTGATGTCCGCCGATACACAATTCTTCACGGCCTCGTTCGAACTACCGCTGCGTGAAGCACGCGACGCCTTCGAGCGCGCCTACTTCGAGCATCACCTCGGCCGCGAAGGCGGCAGCATGACGCGCGTCGCGGAAAAAACCGGACTCGAGCGCACGCACCTGTATCGCAAGCTCAAGCAACTCGGCGTAGAACCCGGCAAGATCGCAAAAAAAGGAATATGACACTGACGTCGCTGGTGACAGGCGCGCGGGCGAAAAACCGCGAAGCCGCCATACTCAGCCGCCTCGACAGCAGCGTACATACCGCGATCGTCCTGGAAGGCTTGCCCGACGGCAGCAGCGACCTCGATACACTCGCACCCCATCCCCAACTGAAGATTGCCCGCATCGCTCCCGGCTGCATGTGCTGCACCGGCAATCTGGTCTTGCGCGTGACCTTGAACCGCATCTTGCGCACCCGGCCAGAGCGGCTGTACATCAGCGTGGCCGACAGCACGCATATCGCCCAGTTGCGCAGCTTCCTCACGCAGGCACCCTGCGACAACCTGCTCACGCTGACAGACGACATCGTGTGCAGCGCATAGCAAAACGATAATGACATTTACGTCACATTGTTAATCTTCGTTAGCTGGCCTCAATATCCGCTGTAACACGCCGTTACCAACTCAAGAGCCTGATTTATACAGCTCCAGTCTTGAAATTATCCCGAGCAGCGCCATGTCCGTATCAACGCGATGATTTGTCATCGCTTTGGCAACAGGAGATTATATGAACTTGATCTACAACAGCGAGCAGTACAGCGTGGTGGAATTCGGCGCTGATGACGGGCAGGACGCCTTGCGCTTTGGCGGCTATGAAATCATGGACAAGCCCGCCAAACGCGAAATCTTCATTGCCGGCTTGCTGGCAGAATCGTTTCGCCGCGATGTGAAGGATTTGATAGCGGGCGAACCCAGCGTCGAGGAAATCGATGAATTTCTTGGCAACTATGATGCCTACATGAGCCAGGCCGTCGTCTTCCACTAGACACTTTTCCTCCCCAGCAGCGATACCGGCACAACAGGGATCGCTACTTTGCACGCTTGCATGGCTCATCACGGATACATGCAAGCGCCTTTTTTCGATCTCTCCCCGGCCCTGCGATCGCGATGCACGCGAACTCTTATCAAATTTTCAGCCGTCAAACTGAAGTCCATGCGCAATTGAAGACACTGCTGGCCAGGCATGTCGCCAGTGTGTTTCAAAAACCTGTCACTGCATACAACCGCGCTGCATTCGAGCACAGTATCGCAAGCTGGCAAGCTGCCGGGGCGCAGCCCCTGATCCTCGACGCCGGCTGCGGCGTCGGCTTGTCGACGATGCATCTGGCGGCGCAATTTCCCGACCATTTTGTCATCGGCGTCGACCAGTCGGCAGACCGCAACGCGCGCAATACGCTCTGGCCGGATGCGCCACCGGCCAACTTCATCCGGATACGTGCCGACCTGGTCGATTACTGGCGGCTGCTACTGGAAAGCGGAATACGTCTGGAGCGGCATTACCTGCTCTATCCAAATCCATGGCCGAAGATAGGCCATCTGGCGCGGCGCTGGCATGGACATCCGGTATTCCCGACTATCGTTGCCCTCGGCGGGACGCTGGAATGCCGCAGCAACTGGCGCATCTATACGGAAGAATTCGCTGCCGCCTTGCTGCAATTGACGCAGCAGACCGTGGCTTGTGCAGCCTATGTGCCAGAGCAGACGATCACGCCGTTCGAGCAAAAATATCAAGCCTCAGGACATGCATTGTGGCGCTGCCGGATCCAGCTTGCGCGCAGCGAGCCGGGGCCGCGTCAAGCCGCTATCTGATAGGCGTGCGGCATGCGCAGGCGCGCAGGATCGGCACAATACGCCACTTTGCCAGCCGCGATGGTCGCCACCAGTCGCGCCGTGCCAGCCGCCGACACTTCGACCAGCACCATGTCGGCGCGGCCGCCGTTGCGGATATGGCCGCGATCTTCCAGGCCCAGTGCACGCGCCGGATTTTGCGCCACCAGGCACCATGCCTGCGCCAGCGTGCACAAACCCAGGTGCGCGAGCTTGAATGCCGCATGCAGCATAGACGGGTAGTAATAATCAGACGCCAGGATATCGCACAGGCCGCTCTTGACCGCATCCTCGGTCGACAAGCCGCCACAATGGCTGCCGCCCAGCAAGACATTCGGCGCACCCATCACCACCTGGTTACCCAGCCCCATCGCCGTCAGCAATGCTTCCTGCGTGCGCGGGAATTCGCTGATCATCACACCTAGCTCCTGATACCGCTCGCGCTGCAAAAATGTCTCATCGTCATGCGACGCCATAGGCACGCCGCGCTCACGGCAAGCGCGGGCCAGCGTCGCGATGACTTGCGGCACCTGATCCGCGCGCGCCTGCGCTTTTTGCAAACGCCGCAGATAGGTAGGCGCATCGCAACGCGCGCGTTCGCTGTAGGCTGCCAGCTTTTCCGGCAGTGCAGATTTTTTTGCAATCGCCGGCAAGTGCTCATTGAAGGCAAAGCAATCTATCCGCCCCTGCTGTATCCACAGCAAGGCATCGGCCAGGCCATCGACATGATGATTTTCAAAGCGCAGATGGATGCGGTGGTCGGCATGCGCAGTCTTGCGCTGCCGCGCGACCTGCTCCAGCAGCGCGATGGCAGAATCGCGCCCGCGCAAGCCGCCTTCCCATGAATAGGTCAAGCCATGGCAAGCGGTAGTGATGCCGTTGGCTACCAGTTGCCGGTCGGTGTCGGCCAGCGCAATGTCGTAGGCAAATATCGTATCCGGCCGCGGCTGCACCTGGCGCTCGAACGCATCGCCGTGGATATCGACCATGCCCGGCAACACCAGCAAGCCGCTGGCATCAACTATCGTTTGATGCCGCATCGGATCGTTGGGCGTTGCCGCTATGTTGTCTATGCATGACTGCGAGACTGCAATCGGCTTCGTGCTCCAGTTGCTTGCCCCCAGCGCATCCTGCACCAGACTGGTACCGCCCTGAACCAGCAAATTCTGCATACTCATAAGTCACCTGACATTCAAATTGATGTGACTCATGCTAGTTGACGATTATGACCGGACTTTGACATTTCAAATTGCATACGGAATGTCATCGATATTTCTGTTTTTTTGCACAAAACACGACAGAAAAACGATGATCCGCAACCGGCAGGAAGGGCTGGCCGCATGGCAGTCGTGATACTGTGTCGGTACATTTTGCCTCAACGAAACAATTACGATCGCAACGGAAATCCATGTGCCAGCTACTCGGAATGAATTGCAATGTGCCGACTGACATTGTGTTCAGCTTCACCGGCTTCGCGACACGCGGCGGCGGTACCGATGTCCACAATGACGGGTGGGGCATCGCATTTTTTGAAGGCGCCGGCGTGCGCCATTTTGTCGATTACCAGGCGGCGATAGACTCGCCGGTAGCCGATCTGATCCGGCGCTTTCCGATCAAATCGAAAAACGTCATCGCGCATATACGCAAGGCCACCCAGGGCCATGTCGCGCTGGAAAACTGCCATCCCTTCGTGCGCGAATTATGGGGGCGTTATTTTGTCTTCGCGCACAATGGCGACTTGAAGGATTTCCATCCTGAATTGAACGGGCCCTACCAGCCCGTCGGCACTACCGATAGCGAAGCGGCATTCTGCTACATCCTGCAAGAACTGCGCCGCCGCTTCGACGACGCCTTGCCGCTGCTGCCGGAACTGCGGGCCGCGATCGCGGAACTGAGCCGTGAAATCGCCGCGCACGGCACCTTCAACATGATGCTGTCGGATGGCTCTGCCCTGTTTGCCCATTGCTCTACGCATCTGCATTACATCGTGCGGCAATATCCGTTTGCCGTCGCGGCGCTGTCCGATGAAGACATCAAGGTGGATTTTTCCGAAGTGACGACGCCGAATGACCGCGTCGCCATCATCGTCACCGAACCGCTGACGACGAATGAAACGTGGACACCTTTCCAGAGCGGCGAATTGAAAGTGTTCATAGA
>NZ_JAUSME010000273.1 GCF_030645555.1 Herminiimonas sp. | reverse complement strand
CCTATGTCAACCTGATCCCGACTTCGAATGGCGGCACGCATGAATCCGGTTTGCGCGAAGGCTTGTTCGGCGCCGTGAAGAGCTTCGTCGAAATGCACTCGCTGTTACCCAAAGGCGTGAAGCTGCTGCCGGAAGACGTGTTCGCGCGCGTCTCCTTCGTACTGTCGGCCAAGGTGCTCGATCCGCAATTCCAGGGCCAGATCAAGGAACGCCTGAATTCGCGCGATGCGGTGCGGCTGGTAGCCAGCTTCACGCGCCCGGCGCTCGAACTGTGGCTGAACCAGCATGTCGACTACGGCAAAAAACTGGCCGAGCTCGTCATCAAGCAGGCGCAATCGCGTCTGCGTTCGGCACAAAAAGTTGAAAAGAAAAAATCATCCGGCGTGGCCGTCTTGCCGGGCAAGCTGACCGATTGCGAATCGAACGATACCTCGCGCAATGAAATCTTCCTGGTCGAGGGCGACTCCGCCGGCGGCTCGGCCAAGATGGGACGCGACAAGGAATTCCAGGCCATCCTGCCCTTGCGCGGCAAGGTCTTGAATTCGTGGGAAACCGAACGCGACCGCCTGTTTGCCAACAATGAGATACACGATATTTCAGTAGCGATCGGCATCGATCCGCACGGTAAAAATGACACTGTCGATTTCAGCAGCCTGCGCTACGGCCGCATCTGTATCCTGTCCGATGCGGACGTCGACGGTTCGCATATACAGGTGTTATTGCTGACGCTGTTCTTCAAGCACTTCCCGCAACTGATAGATCGCGGCCATATCTGCATCGCCCGTCCGCCGCTGTATCGCGTCGATGCACCGACACGCGGCAAGAAGCCGGCGCAAAAGATTTATGCCCTCGACGATGGCGAGCTGGAAGCGATAGAAGACAAGTTGCGCAAGGATGGCGTCAAGGACAGCGCATGGACGATCTCGCGCTTCAAGGGCCTGGGCGAAATGAATGCCGAACAATTGTGGGAAACCACGATGAACCCGGATACGCGCCGCCTGCTGCCGGTGGCGCTGGGTGAATTCGATGTGGATGCATCCGAGTCGCGCTTCAACATGCTGATGGGCAAAGGCGAAGCTGGCGCCCGCCGCACATGGATAGAAGAACACGGCAACGAAGCAGAGGCCGATATCTGATGAATGCTATGCGCGCTTTACTGCTGGCCCTGTCGCTGCTGTCAGCTGCTGCCCATGCTGATGTATACGGCTATATGGACGCCAACGGCGATGCGCATTTTGCGGCAGAAAAACTGGATCAGCGCTACCAGTTGTTCGCCCGCGGCGATCAAGTCTTGAATGCATCGAAGCTGGTGCCACTGAGTAATGGAGATAAAGCGGCAGAAAAGGAAACGCCGCTGTTCCGCTATCTGTCGCAGCATCCGAACCTGAAAAAATACGAGCAATTGCTGAACGATGCGGCGAATGATTTCAATCTCGATCCCGCCTTGCTGAAAGCCGTGATGGCGGCCGAATCCGGCTTCAACCCGGCTGCCGTTTCACCGAAAGGCGCGATCGGCTTGATGCAGGTGATGCCGGCTACCGCAGAGCGCTTCGGCCTGCAGGCTGACCGCAAAAAGACCGTCGCGCAAAAACTGGCCGATCCCAAAACCAATATTCGCATCGGTGCACGTTACCTGCGCTTCCTGCGCAATATGTACCCTAACCAGCAGCACCTTGTGCTGGCCTCGTACAACGCTGGCGAAGGCGCGATACAAAAATACAATAACGCGATCCCGCCCTATCAGGAAACGCGCAATTACGTGAAGCTGGTAAGCCAGTTCTACCAGCTGTATCAGCCGGTTGCGAACTTTGCCGACAATGCAGTCTTTTCAAATCGCAGTTCAGGCAGCAAGCGCATACACATGATCATACCGGGACACCGCAGCACCAATAGCTCCGCCGACACTGTTACTTCCATCGAATAATTTTTCAGAATAATTTTTTAGAATAATAATGACCGATCAAGCCAATCTTTTTGAAACTGAAGCACCAGCCGATGGCGGCGAATCACTCACACTAGCGACCTTTGCCGAACGCGCTTATCTCGATTACGCGATTTCCGTGGTCAAGGGCCGCGCCCTCCCCGATGTCTGCGATGGGCAGAAACCGGTACAGCGCCGCATCCTGTATGCGATGAATGAACTGGGCTTGAACTCTGCCGCCAAGCCACGCAAATCGGCGGCCGTGGTTGGCGACGTGCTGGGCAAACTGCATCCGCATGGCGACCAATCCGTGTATGACGCCATGGTGCGCATGGCACAGGATTTCTCGCTGCGTTATCCGCTGATCGACGGCCAGGGCAACTTCGGCTCGCGCGACGGCGACGGTGCGGCTGCGATGCGTTATACCGAAGCGCGCCTGACGCCGATCTCGAAACTGCTGCTCGATGAAATCGGCATGGGCACGGTAGATTTCCAGCCCAACTATGACGGTTCGACTGAAGAACCGAAGCTGCTGCCGGGCCGCCTGCCGTTTGTATTGCTGAATGGCGCCTCCGGCATTGCCGTTGGCATGGCTACCGAAATCCCGTCGCACAATCTGCGCGAAGTGGCCACCGCTGCGGTCGCGCTGATCCGCAATCCGAAGCTCACGCATGAAGAATTGATGGCCATCGTGCCGGGACCGGACTTCCCGGGCGGCGGCCAGATCATCACCTCGCCTACCGCAATCCGCGATATGTACGGCGTCGGTCGCGGCAGCCTGAAAGTGCGCGCGACGTGGAAGATAGAAGACATGGCGCGCGGCCAGTGGCAAGCGGTCGTCACCGAGCTGCCGCACGGCACTTCATCGCAACGCGTGCTGGAAGAAATCGAAGAACTGACGAATCCGAAAATCAAGCTCGGCAAGAAATCGCTGTCGCCGGACCAACTCGCGCTCAAGCAAACGGTGCTGGCCATGCTCGACACGGTGCGCGATGAATCGGGCCGCGATGCGCCGGTGCGCCTGGTGTTTGAACCGAAATCGAAGAACCAGGACCAGACCGAATTCACCAACATGCTGCTGGCGCACACCTCGCTGGAAACCAGCGTGTCGATCAACCTGGTGATGATAGGCGGCGACGGCAAGCCGCGGCAAAAATCGCTGGGCGACATCCTGCGCGAATGGATAGACTTCCGTTTCACGACGATCACGCGCCGCACGCAATTCAAGCTGCAAAAAGTCGACGACCGCATCCATATCCTCGAAGGTCGCGAAGCGATCCTGCTCAATATCGACAAGGTCATCAAGATCATCCGCGAATCGGATGAACCGAAACCGGCCTTGATGGATGCATTCCGCCTGTCTGAACGGCAAGCCGACGACATTCTTGAGATACGCCTGCGTCAACTGGCGCGCCTGGAAACCATCAAGATCCAGCAGGAACTGGCAGAGTTGCGCAGCGAGAAAGCCACGCTGCAGGATCTGCTCGACAACCCGGCATCGCTGAAGCGCCTGGTGATCAGGGAAATCGAAGCCGATGAAAAACAGTTTGGCGATGCACGCCGCACCTTGATCGAAGTCGCGGAAAGAGCAGTCGTCGAAACCAAGGTCATAGACGAACCAGTCACCGTCGTCATTTCGCAAAAAGGCTGGGTGCGTGCGCGTACCGGCCACGGTCACGATGCCGCGCAATTCACGTTCAAGGCCAGCGATGCGCTGTACGACACGTTTGAATGCCGCACCGTCGACACGCTGCTGGTGTTCGGCTCCAACGGTCGCATCTACTCGGTCCCTGTCTCTGCCCTGCCCGGCGCGCGCGGCGATGGCGTACCTATCACGACGCTGATTGAACTGGCGAGCGGCACCAGCATCCTGCATTACTACGCCGGCCCGGCCGATGTAACGCTGCTGCTGGCATCGACCGCCGGTTACGGTTTCACTGCAAAAACCGGCGACATGGTCAGCCGCACGCGCGGCGGCAAAACCTTCATCACGCTCGATGAAGGCGACACACCATTGATGCCGCGTCCGGTCACGGCCGGCGCCAGTGCAATTGCCTGCCTGTCGGAAAAAGGACGCGTACTGGTTTTCGGCATCGATGAAATCAAGTCGCTGACCGCAGGCGGTCGTGGCGTGATCCTGATGGAACTGGAAAAGAACGAGAAGCTGCTGGCAGCCCAGCCTATCAGCCAGCGCGGCGTGATCGTGTCCGGCATCGGTCGCGGTGCAAAAGCACAGGAAATCTTGCTGTCGGCATCAGGACTCGCCGTGCATATCGGCAAGCGTGCACGCAAAGGGAAAGCATTGGAATCGAAGATCAAGGCAACGACGCTGACTGCGCAGAAGTAATCCACAGCCATTCCCGTCTGGACGGGAATGGCTGGCGGATGACAGGCACAAAAAAATGGCCGTTCCCGAGGGAGCGGCCATTTTTATATCGACAATGCAATACGATCAAATTTTCGCTGCGATCAATTTCCCCAGCTTGGCCACGCCTTCGCGTATCTTCTCAGGTGGTACCGTGACAAAACTCAGGCGCAGAGTATTTTTCTCCGGCTCGTTTGCATAGAATGGCGCACCCGGCACGAAAGCCACGTGCTGCGCAATCGCTTCTTCCAGCAAGGCCATGCCGTCCATGTGTTGCGGCAACGTCACCCAGATGAACATGCCGCCTTCCGGCTTGCTCCATTTGACACCGGCAGGGAAAAATTCAGCCAGCGCATCCAGCATGACCTGGCATTGATTTGCATACAGCGTGCGTATCGATGGAATATGCGCGGCAAGGAAACCATCCTTGATCGCTTCGTACACCACCATCTGCGTCAATTGGGAAGTATGCAGATCGGCAGCTTGCTTGGCTTGTTCCAGCTTGCGCACCAAAGGCACGGGTGCCACCACATAGCCGAGGCGTATGCCCGGTGTCAGCACCTTAGAGAACGAGCCCATGTAGATCACGCCATCCGGATTCATCGTCAGCATTTTCGGCAG
>NZ_JAUSME010000269.1 GCF_030645555.1 Herminiimonas sp. | reverse complement strand
CTCATAGGGCAGCAATACATCCTGCTGGTCCAGCCCGACCAGGGCAAAGAACGGGTAGCCGTTTAATTTTTGCGTTGCGATAAAGCGCGTTCTGCCATCGGAAAATAGATCGGTGTCCTTGGTGGCGAGATCAAGTTTGGTGTTCTGCGCGATCGATGGCACAAGCAGCGCGCGACTGCTACCTTGCGCATTGCCCATTTGCGACATGCGTGCCACCCCATCTTCACCGACAAATGCAAGGATGCCACCCTGTCCCAACACGGGATCATCAGAAAAGAGCGTGAAAAATTCGGGTGCCATACCCATCACCAGCACGCCGCCAAACTGGCCGCCTTCTGTTTCAATGCGGCGGGTAACTTGTATGATTTTTTTCCCGCTGAGCCGGCCGATGGTCGGCGTGCCTATGCGCATTGCATCGGATGCATTTTTTTGATGAAACTGAAAATATTCGCGATCTACAATCGTGAAATTTCTTACGATGGGGAGAGTGGCCGTGATGGGTTTGCCATGGATGTCATAGATAGAGAATGATGCAAACTGGGGAATGTTGAGCAGCCCGCTCTTGCTCATTTCCTCGAAGTTCAACGCACCGTTCGATTTTTCCCAGCTGTATTTTATTTGCTGCGTCAGCAGATCCAGCTGTTCTATCGTCCTGGTCAGGTACTGCGCATAGGCTTTTGAAATCGAAGTGGCTTGCTTTAATGCGTTGTCTTCCAGCTGCTTCTTGTCGCTGGCCAGTTTGGAGTACATGGCGCTCCACAGCAGTATTGCCAGCAGCAAGGCAAGCATGGGCCATAAAATGATGGGGCCGGGATTACGCCGAACGAAGCTGATCCCTGTGTTGCTATCGCGCTGGTGTCCTGCCGGATTTTTCACAAACATAAGAATAGTCAACAGAACCTAGGTAATTTTCTGAAGTGGAAACTCAACGAGCCAGGTTGACGATATCTACAGGATGCAATTCTGCGCCAGCCATCTGGAAAACGATGCTGGAAATCCGCAGGAGCGAAGCATGTTTTTTAGTAATATTAACTACTATTCAAGGAAAACCGCGTATGTTTTTATCGAGATCCCGGCTTTGATGAATCAGCTTGCAAGCCTTTTGTACGGAAGGGCCGATGTACCTGTTTTTCTATTCCAGGCACGCAGCTCAGTGTAGTCATTTGCACATTCAACTGGCATCCCATAAGTATGGGATATTCCTGGATTTGAGCGAGATGATTAAGCAGTCATGAAGCATGGCTTGCATATGCGGACTGATGGTCTCGTTTTGAGCTTGGCATGGCCTATGGCCGCTTTGCAAACGAAGGGGTTAATGTCAAATTTAACAACATTTCCTGATTGAAGGTGTTTTTAAGCGTTGCATCGTTATTGAGAATATTTTTTCATGTTAATTCGTGTATTTGGTGTTCCAGGTGATGTGCATGCCTGACGGCAGTTTTGCCCAGGCTGATCTGTGTCTTGCTGTGAGCTAACAGGGCGCGTACCATGAGGGCGCAAAGCAGACTATATTTTTTACGGAGAGACTGATGTCAGTTCATTTGATTGAAGCAGTGCGATTCAACGATGCAGGCGATAGAGTGGAAATGGTCAGATGGGGGCGCGGACACCGCAAGGGTGACGGCTCTCCAGGCTGGGAAGCCGTGACTGCGGAGCAGGATGTCAGTCTGGTCGTCGATGCACTGCATTTCGGCGATGAAGTGGCGACGGCATTCAAGGCCGGGAGCGATATGGTGCTCGGACCTAGAGTGCATATCGTCATACACCAGCATGGCATTGAAGATATCGATACGATAGATCATGACGTACCGGGCCGGACCCTGGCCGATTTGCCGCGATTTTAACCGGCTGCCATTCGGCAGCAGGATCACAGTTTGAAGATGGGAAGTGTGTATGGGTGGGGATTTAACAGCAGATGAGTTTGACGCGCTGAATCAGATAGTTGCGGGTCACAAGCAGGGACGGCCATCTGCCTGCGTGGCAAGGAATACCAAACGCTTGACCGGGCTGAAATATATCGCCTATGCAAAAGATGGCAGCCTGGGCTTGACGGACAAAGGCAAGCAAACACTGTTCATCAAGAGTTGCATTGAAGGCTTGCACGCCATCACCCAGGATCCCCAGGCCGTGCTTAAATCCGATGTCGCAACCTTCCTCGGCAAGAAGGGACATATAGCCGCCAAGGATGGCGCTGCAGGCTTCGATATTACGCAAAAAGGCCGGGAATGCCTGGTCGATATAGAGGCCAATCGCAAGTAGTTTTCTATCCCGGTTTTCTCTTTGCTCCGGCAATCTCATGGTCTGTATTTTCAGTTCAGGCCTGAGAGCTGTCGACTGAAAGCGGGACGCGGACAGGCTGCAGCATGCAAGCGTATCCACATATTGCTTCCCATGTTCCTGCATGCCTGACTTGAGCTGGAACTCAAAATTAAAGACGCCAGCATCCATCAAATTCCTGCATTCAAACCGCAACATTACGCCGCGATTGAAGCGCCGCGATGCTTGCATCACATGCAGGTTCAAGCATTCAATCCCGACCAATCTTGTCGGGCATTGTCACCGTTCAGATGAGTATTTGATCGAAGTCAAAATCCGTAACATGTTGATGCGATACCGTTGCACATGTTCCCCATCAACTACGGAGTAATCGTGAAAAAATCGTTATTGGCAATCGCATTGTGTTCTTTGGCAGCCATCAGTTCGCAAGCATTTGCGCAGCAAGTACAGGAAGGCCCTTGGCTGGTACGCGTACGCGCGCTGCACCTTGACCCGGCCAACAAATCTGATCCGGTTGGCGGCGCTGGCGCGGCCGATCGTCTGACGGTCAGCTCCAAGACATTTCCAGAATTCGACATCAGCTATTTTTTCACGCCGAACTGGGCAGCTGAACTGATATTGACCTATCCGCAAAAACATACGGTTTACCTGGATGGCGCATCGATAGGCACCTTCAAGCACCTGCCACCAACACTGACCATGCAGTATCACTTCTCGCCAGAAAAGAAGATCAGCCCATATGTTGGTGCTGGTATCAATTACACGAGAATTTCCAAAGACTCCCTGAACAATGGCGCTCTCCATCTTGAAAACAGCAGCGTCGGACTGGCCTTGCAAGCGGGTGTTGATTACAAGCTGGATAAAAACTGGTCCTTGAATCTGGATGTCAAAAAAGTCCAGCTTAGAAGTGATGTGATCGGCGCCTCAGGCAAAGTCAGCGCAGTGCAAATCGATCCATGGCTGATCGGTGTTGGTGTCGGTTATCGTTTCTAAACGGTAGCGAGAATAGCGCAGCCCAGTCTTCGCTGCAGAAATAAAAAAGGGCTTACGTTTATGCGTAAGCCCTTTTATTTTTTGTGCTTCGTCAATTGATAAACGATGAGGGCAGGGAAGTGATCGCCTGCATCCGAGCCAGGAACGTGGCTGGACGCCTAGTTACTTTCCGCAGCACCCCAGACATTTTCATAAACGATATCGCTGATCGCCTTCCTCTGGTCCCAGGCTTCCATTTCCAGCATGGGAGCGGGATAAAATTCCTTGACGTGCCCCAGGCACAAGATCGCAATAGGCTGGCTGCCAACGGGCATGTGACATATTTCGCGCAGCCGTGCGGGATCAAACAGTGATACCCATCCCAGGCCGATTCCTTCGGCACGTGCAGCCAGCCACATGTTTTGTATCGCACAGGATGCCGAAGCCAAATCCATTTCAGGCATGGTGCGGCGGCCGAATATATATTTTTCCCGGTAGTCGGTTAAGCCGACGATTAACACCTCGGCGCAGGAAAGTATCCCTTCGACTTTAATCCGCATGAACTCACTGGAGCGTTCACCCAAGGCGTCGGCTGTTGCGATGCGTTCTTCTTCCACATGTACCTGGATGGCTTTGCGCAAATTGGGATCGCTGATACGCAGGAATCTCCAGGGTTGCATGAAGCCGACGCTGGGCGCCATGTGAGCCGCACGAATGAAACGCTCCAGCTGGCCTTCTTCAAGCGGCGCATCATGAAAGTGACGCATGTCACGACGTTCGCGTATCACCTTGTAGACGGCTGCGATTTCTTCCGTTGAAAATTGATGTGCGTTCATGTTTGGTGTTGCTGTTTCAATGTGGCGAATGAGAGCATAGTGGCGTTTGCGTCAGCCTTTACGCATGAAAATCCTAGCTGCTGCATGATGCACTTGAAATCACAATCCTGCTTGATAATTGGATGAGCGGGGTATTCTGACATGCGCCATGTAGTGGCCTCCTGTGCTGGAGATTCAATGGCGCAAAATGGGCAGGAACTGGAAATAGAAAAGGGCCTAGTTTTTCAACTAGGCCCTTCATATTCTGTGGCTCCCCGACCTGGACTCGAACCAGGGACCTGCGGATTAACAGTCCGTCGCTCTACCAGCTGAGCTATCAGGGAACAGAAGCGAGATTATAAGATG
>NZ_JAUSME010000265.1 GCF_030645555.1 Herminiimonas sp. | reverse complement strand
AATTGACTCATACAGTGCAATCCCCAGCGCGATCCTGTTCGCTCGCAACAGTCTCGCTGTGTCTTTTACCCCAGAAAGAAAAGCATGATTCTTGGCATTGATGTAGGCGGCACACATACCGATTCGGTATTGATGCAGAACCGCAAAATCATCCGCAAGTCCAAAGTACTGACCGACAAGCATGATATTTTGGGCTGCGTGATGCGCGCGACGCAGGCTGTCACGACAGCCGACGATATCAGGCAGCTGAAACGCATCGTGCTCAGCACCACGATTTCGACCAATGCGGTTGCGCAAAACCAGCTCGACCCGGTCGGCCTGATCGTCATGAACGGGCCTGGCGTTTCGCCCAGGGATTTGCCGCTTGCCGACCAGACGCACTTGATCGCCGGTTACATGAATCACCGCGGCATAGAAGCAGAAGCAATCGATGACGATGAACTGCTGGCGCTGAAAAAACAGTTCAGCACAGACAAGATCGATCACCTCGCGATCATCGGAAAATTTTCAACCCGCAATCCGGTGCATGAGCAGGAGGTCGGCGCATTCTTTGCCGATCAGGCCACGCACATATCGCTCGGCCATCACCAATCCGGCGTGCTGAATTTCCCGCGCCGTATTGCAACCACATATCTGAACGCTGCGATCTGGAGCCTGCACAGTCGCATGGTCGATCAGCTGGCCGGCTATCTGCAGGAACTCGGGGTCGATGTACCGCTGTTCATATTAAAGGCCGATGGCGGCACCATAGGCGTACAGCAATCGCGCAACTATCCGGTGCAAACCATTTTATCGGGACCCGCCGCCACCATCATGGGCGTGCTGCCCTTTGTTTCATTGACACAGGATTCGGTATCGATAGATATCGGCGGCACCACCACCGATATCGCATTGTTCGCCGATGGCGCGCCCTTGCTGGAACCCAAGGGCGTCGAGATCGAAGGACACAAGACCCTGATCCGCGGCCTGCTCACGCATTCGATGGCGCTAGGCGGCGACAGCCATGTGCAGGTCGTCAACGGCGCATTGCAGATCGGTCCCGAACGCAAGGGCTCGGCGATGGCCTTCGACGGCCCGGTGCCTACGCCTACCGATGCGCTGATCGTGTTCGGCCTAGCCGACATCGGCGACAAGAGCAAGGCCATGCGCGCGATGGAAAGCCTGGCGAGCACCTTGCAGCAAACGCCGCAACAGGTTGCCAAGTCTATCGTCGACAGCATGTGCGCCAGCATTGCCGCCAAGGTCACGCAGATGATCAGCGAGGTCAACAGCAAGCCGGTCTATACGATACATGAACTGCTGGAAGGAAAAACCCTGCACCCGCAGCAATTGATCGCCGTCGGTGGACCGGCTCCGTATCTTGCCAAACAGGTAGGAGAACTGCTGCAATTGCCGGCAGTGGTGCCGGAAAATTCCGATGTCATCAATGCCAGCGGTGCCGCGATGGCGCGCACCACGGTCGAATTGAATTTGCTGGCCGATACCGAATCGCAGCAACTGAGCTTTGCCGAAGACGGCCGCAAGATGCAGATCTCTTCGCGCGCGACGGTAGACGACATTGTCGCGCACGGTCAGGAACGTTTGCTTGAAATCGCCCGTGCCGCCGGTGCGCGCGATGAAGACCTGGAAGTGGAAGTCGCAGACTGCCAGTCATTCAACGTCATTCATGGCTATGCAACCACCGGCAAGAATATACGCGTGCGCTTGCAGATCAAACCCGGCTTGATCAAGCATGAAGAATGAGCAAGAGCATGAGCGTGTACAACAAGCACCAACAAGTCTGAAGGAACACATCGTGAAGAAAAACACAGGGCTGGTATTTTTCCCGGCATTCGACTACGCGATCTCGCCTACGCATCCGGAGCGCGAAGAACGCCTGTTGTACACGCAGGATCAGGTGTTTGAAGAAGGTCTGCTGGATTTCGACAATATCAAGGAATTCAAGCCCGGCGTGGCCACTGCCGAAGACATACAGCGCGTGCATTTCTGCGTGCCGGGCATAGACGAGATCGTGCATGCATCACACCTGATTGCCGTCGGCGGCTGCATTACCGCGGCAGACAAGGTGATGACGAAGGAAGTGGATAACGCGTTTGCGCTGGTGCGCCCTTGCGGACATCACACGATGCGCGTGGTGCATGGCAGCCGCGGCTTTTGCCCGCTGAACATGGAAGCGATCATGGTCGAGTACATCCGCCACAAGTATGGCGTGAAGAAGATCGCAATCGTCGATACCGACT
>NZ_JAUSME010000255.1 GCF_030645555.1 Herminiimonas sp. | reverse complement strand
AGCATTTTGCCATCGATTTTTTCACTGCCGGTGCGCGACTGGGCCGGCGGCGCAGCAGTGGTAGCAGTGGTGCCTGCCTGCGGCAGAATTTGCTCCGCCGATTGTTCCGCTGTTTGCTCCGGCGCCTGCGCCACCACCAGCGGTACAGGGTTATCAGGTTGCGTCTGCCAGCGCAGCAACACCAGCGTAACCAGCATCACGCTGGCCGCCATAGACAGCGGAGTACGCCAGCGCGACAGGAAGCCCGGCAAGGGGCTGGCCGCAGCACCTGGTAGCGCGGGGTCGTTGGCCGCCGCATCCGTGGCTACGGTGCGCGCCAGTTCGGCTTCCACTTTGGCCAGTATCGCGGCATCCAGTTCTGCCGATGGCGCGGGCTGCGGCAACGACTGCAACTGCCGCGACAATTCATCCTGACGCTGCAGGAAGAGCTCGAAGCCGTCGTCGATTTGATCCTTGTCCTTGCCCGTCATGCCCGCTCCTCCTGCACAGCCTGCGCCTGCATGTAGTGCTGTCGCAATTTGCGCATCGCATAACGCAACCTGCTCTTGATCGTTTCTACCGGCACGGCGGAAATCTGCGCGATCTCTTCCAGGCTCATGCCGTTGAATTGCTGCAAAACCAGCGCTTCCTTTTGCTCGACTGGCAGGCTGCCTATCGCCGCATGCAAATCGGCAGCCCTTTGCCTGGCTTCCAGCGCGGATTCCGGCGACACCTGCTCTTGCGCCGCATCGGCCAGATATTCAAACACGCTCTCGCCATCTGCATCGATGCCGAGATCGCCAGCCAGCAGCGGCTGTTGCTGGCGCAGCAAATCGATCAGGCGGTTGCGGGCGATCTGGTACAGGTAGGTGCGAAAACTCGCCTGCGGCTGGTAGCGCGAACGCGCATGGTGCAGGCTGACCCAGCTATCCTGCGCGATTTCGTCCACCCATTCGCGGCGCGGCGAGCGCCATGCCAGGAAACGGTAGAGTCCGCGGCTGTGGCGCTGATACAACTCCTTGAAAGCCGGCAGATCGCCATCGCAATAGCGCAGCATCAGGGTTTCGTCGGAGAGGTCGGCAAGCATGGCACCCAGTGTAGCGAAGACGTTCCATGCCAGCAACTGGTGCTTTACGCACGCATAAGCCCGGCCTTAACCCCATAACCCGGCCTGCGCCGTTGCATACCCTGCAGCCATCTGCACAGCGCAGACGGCACCGGACGGGTTAACATTTCACTTGATCCGCACTTACCTATACATCATCAGGAGATTTCGATGCGCAAGATACAGCTGGTTTCCCTCATCTTCCCGGCCTTGCTGCTGTCGGCTTGCAGTTCAACCAGCCTGCAAGACGATGCCGGCAACAAAGGCGGCGAGAAGCTCGAACCGCAACGCACCTGCTGCATCAATCCAGACAGCCTGCGCAAACAGCACGACGACCCGGCCAGCATCCTGTTCAAGCGCAGTGTGTATTTCGATTTCGACCAGTACACGATCAAGGATGAATTCAAGCCGCTGGCGGAAGCGCATGCCAAATACCTGGCCAGCCACCGCGACATCAAGGTCGTCGTGATCGGCAATACCGATGAGCGCGGCGGCCGCGAATACAATCTGGCGCTGGGCCAGAAGCGTGCAGAAGCGCTGCACAGGATTTTTGCGCTGTACGGCGTAGCTGAGCAACAGCTGGAAGTGATTTCCTACGGTGCCGAACGGCCAAAGGCCGAAGGCAGCAATGAAGCCGCCTGGGCGCAAAACCGCCGCGTCGATATCGTCTATGAAGCGGCAAATACCGGCAAGTAATTACATTTAACGACATGCTGCCCGGCATGCGACGCTCTGCCGGACAAGAAGATGGACACAAGTTGTCCACCTGACTCCCACGCCATCCCATCATTAAGCCGCATGCCTGCATTACCCGGCTATTGTTTTCCTGAAATCTGCCGATACAAAATACAGGGCTCACAAAATGAGCCCGCTATCTGCTAATGGCTTACCTAAGCCCTTGAATCAGTTGATTTTTATCGCCGCCAGCAAAAGCTGACAGGCTGGCCATCCACTCTGGTGCCAGTACACAACAATTAACTTTTAGCGGCTTCATTCTGGTAAAAATCTGCAGATATGCAGTTATGATGTTTCCATCAGGAATGGTCGCCGCCAGGCAATTGTCGTACAACCTCATTCATGAATGGGAAGTAAGTGATGAACAATGTCATACGTAAGCTAAGCAGGCTGGGGGTCGGAGTAAAACTGGCCGCGATCTCTTTTGTATTGATCGCCGTCGTCTTCGGTATTTTTGTCTGGGCCACCGGGCGCGCGACCACCAACATGCTGGCACAGCACGCGACCGAAGAAGTCAGCGCCAAAAGCAAACTCGTTTTGGGCATGAGCAGCGATGCCGCCCTGATCAAGAACAAACTGCTGGCGCTCAAGGTCGGCCAGACCGGCACTTATTATGTACTCGACGCCAATCCGGGCAGCGACTTTGGCAAGCTGGTGATTGCCGCCAAGCGGGAAGGACAAAACGTCCTCGCCGACAAGGCCACTGACGGCCGCGAATTCATCAAGGAAATGCTGAGCAAGAAAGAAGGCGTGATACGTTACCGTTCGCCAGCCGATGCCGGCTCGCCGGAACGCATAGCCGCCTTCACCTTTGCCGCGGACAAGAACTGGGTCGTCGTCGGCGATACCTTTACAGCTGAATTCACGCATGAAGCCACGGCCTTGCGCAATGTTTCCGCCGCCGCTGCCTTCATCGCCTTGCTGATACTGACCGCGCTGCTGTACAGCGCGATACGCAAAAACGTCACCGGCCCGCTGGCACAAGCCACGCGGGTAGCACGGCAACTCGCGACAGGCGACCTGACGACCCGGCTGGAAACCAAACGCACAGACGAGATCGGCCAATTGCTGAGCGCCATCAACAGCATAGGCCAGGGACTCGCCAATGTCGTATGGAACATCCGCCATGGCACCGAGACCCTGTCAACGGCAACCAGCGAAATCGCCGCCGGCAATCTGGACCTGTCATCGCGCACCGAACAGCAAGCCAGCTCGCTGGAAGAAACCGCCTCCGCGATGGAAGAGATGACCTCCACCGTCAAGGAAAATGCCGCCAACGCCGAGCAAGCCAACACGCTGGCGCGCAACGCTTCGCAGGTCGCCGTCAAGGGCGGCAACGCCGTGGCCGAAGTGGTCAGCACGATGGACTCGATCAACCAGTCGTCGAAAAAAATCGTCGACATCATCAGCGTCATCGACGGCATCGCCTTCCAGACCAATATCCTGGCCTTGAACGCAGCAGTCGAAGCCGCACGTGCAGGCGAACAGGGCCGCGGTTTTGCCGTGGTCGCCAGCGAAGTGCGCAGTCTGGCGCAGCGCAGTTCGGCCGCCGCACGCGAAATCAAGTCGCTGATTGAAGACTCGGTCGATAAAGTCCAGAGCGGCAGCAAACTGGTGGCACAAGCCGGCACCACGATGCAGGAAGTCGTCAGCAGCATCAAAAGCGTGGACGACATCATGGCCCAGATCAGTTCTGCCAGCCGCGAACAAAGCATAGGCATAGAACAGGTCAATCAAGCCATCGCGCAAATGGATCAGGTCACGCAACAAAATGCCGCGCTGGTAGAGCAGGCGGCCGCCTCGGCAGAATCGCTGCAAAGCCAGACCACGGAATTGAATAATGTCGTCAGCATCTTCAAGATCAAGAGCGGCAGCCACGGCTCGATGGACGAAGCCAGGGACATGGTCAGCAAGGCGATAGAATCGATGTATGAAAACGGCAAGGAAAAAACTTTCGCCGAAATCAGCAACAAGCTGGGCCAGTTCTGCGACCGCGATCTGTATGTCGTGGTCTATGACATGCACGGCCGCAACCTGGCACACGGCGCCAACCCGGCATTGATAGGCAAGGACTTGATCGACGCCAAGGATGGCGCCGGCAACCCGTTCGTCAGGGAGCGCATCGCCATCATCCAGAACACCGGCAAGGGCTGGCAGGACTATATGTTCCTCAACCCGATCTCAAAGCAGATAGAAGCCAAGTCCATGTACCTCGATAAATACGAGGACTTGATCATAGGCTGCGGCGTGTACAAATAATGATGTCGCAAAGGGGTGGCGGCGGCAAACGCTGGCCTGCCCCTCCTCACACCAGCATGCTCCGTGCTAAGATCAATCATTCTTCAAGGAGACTGCCATGGCTGTGAAACTGAACAAGCAGGAATTTCTGGATGAACTCAATCGCAACCTGAAGGAACATCCGGGTTACGAAGACTGGATGCAGTTTGTCCACGCACCGGAAGGCATAGAGCCGGACACGGTAGAAGGCTTTGAACGTGCCGGTCCGCAACCGCGTCACTCGCTGTACGACTTGATCGCACTGAAAGTCGGCGAAGCATTCGAGATGTTCCCGAAATAATCCCCGCCTACACGCACTAGCCGGTCAGCAGTCTATCTGCTAACCGGCGCAGGCCTTGCCGGCAAACGACAAGGCCTACAGCAATATCCCGCGCGCATAAAACCAGCCATCCTTGGGATGCGGCCGGTCATCACCTTCTTCCATCAAGTAAGCCTCGGTCAGTTCACGCGGAAAATATTCCAGATGCACCCAGAAACTGTGCGTGCCGCTCTTGAAGCCTCCTGCTGATGCTTCGCCGGTGATCGAGTCCTGATACCAGACCAGCTGTATTTGATCCAGCGGCATCAATTTCATCTCGCGTCCCCATGCAGCGCAGCCACGCCGTCGAGCGCAACGCATTCCTCGTCGGATAAGTTGATGTCGGCCGCAGCCACATTCTGTTCCAGATGCGCGACCTGCGAGGTACCCGGTATCGGCAACATCACCGGGCTGCGCTGCAGCAGCCATGCCAGCGCGATCTGGCCCTTGCTTGCGCCATGGCGGTGGGCGATGGTATCGAGCATCGCGCCGGTCTCGGTCAAAGTCCCGGCCGCCAATGGATACCAGGGGATGAAGCCTATGCCATGCTGCGTGCAGTAATCGAGCACATCTTCGCTGCCGCGATCGGTCAGGTTGTAACGATTCTGCACCGTCGCCACCTTGAAGTATCTGGACGCAGCCTTGATCTCTTCAACCGACACTTCGCTCAAGCCCGCATGCCGTATCACGCCTTCATCGATCAACTGCTTGACCGCGCCAAACTGTTCATCGCGCGGCGTCTTCGGATCGATCCGATGCAACTGCCACAAGCCTATCTGTTCCACACCCAGCCGCTGCAAGCTGCCGTGCGCCTGCCTGATCAAATAATCGGGATTGCCATGCGGCGTCCACTGATCCGGCCCCTGACGCGTCAAACCCGCCTTGGTCGCAATCAACATGTTCGGGTAGGGATGCAGCGCCTCGCGTATCAATTCTTCCGACACATTCGGCCCGTATGAATCGGCAGTATCGATGAAGTTCACACCCAGTTCGGGCAGGCGCTTCAAGGTGCGTATTGCTTCAGCCCTGTCAGCCGGCGCACCCCAGATGCCTTTGCCGGTGATGCGCATCGCGCCGTAGCCCAGGCGATGGACTTCGATTTCGCCACCGATCTTGAAGGTTTTAGGGATGCTATTGCTTGCATGTGGCATGTGTTGTCTCCTGACGATGAGCTGGATAAGGTGCGGACGTTATGCGAGAACTCAACGCCCGCCAAACACCGTATCGCCGAATATCTTGTTCTGACCATGCGGTGCCGAACGCCAGTATTGTGGCGGTGCGGCTATGGTTGCACCCAGCGCAGCCGCTGCAGGCCACGGCCAGCGCGGGTCGTACAAAAGACCACGCGCTAGTGCGATGAAATCAGCCTTGCCGCTGGCGATGATGTCTTCCGCCTGTTGCGGCTCGGTGATCAAGCCTACCGCCATCGTGTTGACGCCGGTCGCTTCTTTCACGCCTTGCGCAAAACCAACCTGATAACCGGGACCGAGGATGATTTTCTGCAAAGGTGAAATACCACCCGACGACACATCGATCCAGTCGACATCGCGCTTCTTCAGCTCCGCGGCAAAGGCGATGGTCTGCTCCAGATCCCAGCCGTGCTCCATCCAGTCGCTTGCCGACACGCGAATACCAACCGGCTTGTCTGCCGGGAACACCGCACGCACCGCCTCGAACACTTCCAGCGGAAAACGCATGCGATTTTCCAGCGAGCCACCGTATTCA